>NZ_JAYGHD010000160.1:0-7661 GCF_034932245.1 Nostoc sp. UHCC 0251 | reverse complement strand
ATTGAGTCAGAGACTCAATGAATGCATTCCCAGTCGGAGACTGGGAACGAGGAAAGTCTTATCAAGCTAGGTTTTTAGGACTTGTGTGTACACCGTAGCCTAAAAGGAGAGAGAAATAGAAGTGAGGTTTTCCAGATGCCGCTGAATTGTCAGAACTTATCGGGGGTTGGGGGATCTAAAACTATAAATGGGTGAACTTCAAGAATAATGGTAACTAGAGGCATAAATATATCATGCACTCCTGATAAATATAATGCTGTCTAATTTTCCAGGTGACTCTAATGGGACAAATCATTACTCAAGTTGATGCTTTTACCAATACACCTTTTGCAGGTAATCCTGCTGCTGTCTGTGTTTTGCCTACTCCCCAAGAGGATAGCTGGATGCAGAATGTGGCACAGGAGATGAATTTATCTGAGACGGCTTTTCTAGTTAGACAGGATGATGGTTTCAATCTGCGTTGGTTTACGCCCACGGTGGAAGTACCGCTTTGTGGACATGCAACTTTAGCTAGTGCCCATGTACTTTGGTCAGATGGGCATTTGTCACAGAATGAAGTTGCGCGTTTCTACACCAAAAGCGGAGTGCTAATTGCTAAGTTGCAAGGTGAGTGGATTGAGTTAGATTTTCCTGTGAATCATTCACAAGCAACAGTCGCCCCGCGAGAACTCAAGGCTGCTTTGGGCGTCCCATACAAATCTGTTTTCTTGAGTTCCTTGGGCTATTTAGTGGAATTAGCATCTGAAGATTTGGTACGACAAATACAGCCAAATTTTCAAATATTGAAAACCTTGCCTTTTTCTGAGATTATTGTCACCAGCCTCACCCACCCTGATTCTGAATATGATTTTGTCTCTCGCTTCTTTGCACCGGGTTTAGGGATTGATGAAGATCCTGTAACTGGTGCGGCCCATTGCTGTCTCGCTCCCTTCTGGCGCGATCGCTTGCACAAAAATGAGTTATTGGCTTATCAAGCATCCAGCCGTGGTGGCGTGGTAAAGGTGTATTATGACGGAGGCGATCGCGTCTTTCTTTCTGGACAAGCGGTAACTGTTATGCGAGGTGAGTTAATTACCGCATAAATCTAATATTACAAATCAATGGCATCCGGCAAAAACTCATCATCAAGAATTTGGGCAATGAAATAAGGACACTCCACTGGAAACGTATCTATTGGTAGTTGAGTTTCATTACTAGCAGCTTTCAATCCCCGATGGTAGCACTGGGCTAAAACTTCTTCTGGATAGGACTTGAGGCTGGGACTGTCTTGCAATAAATCTATAATTTTGTTGCGTTGCTCATCAATGGTATTTTGCCAAGAGCCACTCCGCAAACTAGATTGATATTGCCACTTGAGCAAATGCTGTAATAATACTTCCAAGCGGCTTTTCAACTCGCGTCGATCTGAGCGGCCCAAGCTTTCAATCTCCTCAATCACAGCATCCCAGTCTACTTGTCCAAATTGTCCAGCACGAATCAGTTGCACTGTTTTTTCTGTCCATGCGACAAAATCTGTTTCATATAACTGGGCTGCGCTTTTCGGAATCGGAGTCATAAGCTTCCTGCAATCACTGTAGACTATCAAAATTGGAGAGATATGACCATTTTAACGTCAGGGGCTAGGTGAGGCGATCGCGTCTTTTAGCCAGATAAGCCATAACACGCTTAGGGATTATTTTTGGCAAAGGTATTGATTGACTCTAACTAATTTCTGCAAGCCGATGCTGCAATCGCATTGTCAGTCGAAACAATCGCATTGTCAGCCGAGACAATCGTATTGCAAGAGTTTGGGTTAAAATAGCACAGCAATCAAATAAACTGCAAGAGCGTACTTTTGTAGAGAAGCGACTCTCACAATATCTAAACAAGCCTATATTTGAATTTCAAAAATGTCTGCTAAACACAAAGATAGTAGAAGTCCTATCCAATCTCGTGATTGGCCAATTGAGCAATTACCTGGACTGAGCCACGAGGAACAATCTCAACTGCAAAATTGTGGAATTACTAGTACAGGAGCGCTAGTCAAACAAGGGAAAACTTTAGAGAAAAGACTAGCATTAGCAAATCAACTACATATTCATCTTCAGTATGTAAATAAATGGATGGCTTTGGCTGACTTGGCGCGTATTCCCAGTGTAGGGATACAATATTGTGGTTTATTGCTCCATGCAGGTATTGGTTCTGTAGCACAGTTAGCTCAAACTCCCACTCACAGGTTGCACCAACAAATCATGCGCTTGCAGGTAGCAACAATGCAGCGACGAGATTTGTGTCCAGCGATTGAATTAGTACAACAGTGGAGCCAGCAAGCGAAAATAGTGGGGAGTGGGAATTAGGGAGTGGGGACAAGGGGACAAGGGGACAAGGGGACAAGGGGACAAGGGGACAAGGGGACAAGGAGACAAGGGGACAAGGGGACAAGAAAGAATTATTGAAGAAGTGTCTCACTTGTTTTTTCCCTACTCCCCACTCCCTACTCACTACTCCCTAATCTTTAACTAAAACCCCATTAAGGAAGATATCAGCGAGTCCTTCTGCCATTTCTTGCATTTGTTGGGGGGAGGCGTCAGGTTCTATGAGGGTGTTGTTAGAAAAACCTGCGATCGCAAACATTCCTAAAAAAACTTTGGCAACTAGCTTGGCGTCCATTTGGCGATAAATGCCTTTATCCATCGCTGTTTGAAAGAATGCTTCGCCTACGTCGGTCATTTTGGTAATGACTTCTAACTGGATGCGATCGCGCAAGTCGGGGTGAAACTGCACTTCCATAAAACAAACGCGCATTAAATCGGCATTTTTTTGGAAGTTCCACATCCGGCGACGCATTACCTGAGCTACGGCTTTATAGCTGCCCATTTCACTTAATTCTGTCAGCAAATCTGTAAGAATTTCCACCCATCCATTCGTGGCTACTTCCACCAAAATTGCTTTTTTATTGGCAAAATGACGAAAGAGAGTACCTTCAGCTACACTCGCAGCCTGTGCTAAATCACGGGTGGTAGTGCCGTCAAATCCCTGAGAGGCAAACAACCGTTGTGCTGCCTGCAAAATCCGGGTGCGCGTCTGAGCCTCTGAGGGTGGGGAAGAATTAAAAACTCGCATAACAGTTATGGTGATATTTCCGGAACAGGTTTTGTAGCATTATTGTCTAACGTCAAGTACAAAAACCCAACAAGCTTAATACAAGATTAACGCTCTTTTGCTAAGTATCCTGTTATTTAGGTAGTGTAACTTTATCTTAATTTTCGCTTATGAACTATATAAGTCGGTCAATTTTAGATTTGAGATTGGGGATTTTGGATTGGTCAGATAAAGTATCTGTCATATTGCGGCGGTTTTTTGTCGCTTTGTTGGCTTTGATCATCCTTTGGTGGGGATTGCTGCCAGAAATTGCTCTGGCTCAAACTCAGACAGTACCTTTTCCCCAAAGAGGGCTACAACCTACAAAAACTCAAACTCCACCAGTTCAAAGTTCGATTCAACCTTATCTGGATCGAGTGATCAAGCAGTTAACGGAGTTTCGCCTCGACAATGGTCTAAAATTTATTGTCTTAGAACGGCATCAAGCGCCTGTCGTTTCTTTCCTTACTTATGCGGATGTCGGTGGAGTAGATGAGCCAGATGGCAAAACTGGTGTAGCTCACTTTCTGGAACATTTGGCGTTTAAAGGCACGACGCGCATTGGTACAGAAGACTACAAAAAAGAAAAACCTCTATTAGAAACCTTAGAGCGGTTAGATGCTCAAATTCAAGCAGCAAAAGCCGATGGCAAAAAAGATGAGGTTGCTCGGTTAGAAGCTGAGTTTAAGCGAGTGGAATCGCAAGCAGCCAAGCTAGTCAAACAAAACGAATTGGGGCAAATTGTCGAACAAGCGGGAGGCGTGGGTTTAAATGCCAATACTTCAACTGAAGCCACCCGTTATTTGTACAGCTTTCCTGCCAATAAGCTGGAACTTTGGATGTCGCTGGAGTCGGAAAGGTTTCTCGATCCTGTAATTCGTCGTGAGTTTTATAAAGAGAGAGATGTAATTTTAGAGGAGCGACGGATGCGGGTGGAAAATTCACCCATTGGAATGATGGTGGAGAAATTTATTGATACTGCTTACAAAGCCCATCCCTACAGGCGTCCGGTAATTGGCTATGACCGAGATATCCGCAATCTGACACCAGAAGATGTTCAAAAATTTTTTGATACTTACTACGTACCAAGTAATTTGACCATTGCCATTGTCGGAGATGTTAACCCGACTGAGGTGAAAAAACTGGCACAAACTTATTTTGGCCGCTATGAAGCAAGAACCAAAGCTGTTGAAAAAATCCCGGTGGAACCGCCACAACAACAAACACGGGAAGTTACTTTACAGTTACCTTCTCAACCCTGGTATTTAGAAGGTTATCATCGTCCGGCAATTACTCATCCAGATAATGCAGTCTATGAAATCATTGGCAGTTTATTAAGTGATGGGCGCACGTCGCGGTTGTATAAGTCTTTGGTAGAGAAGCAGCGTTTGGCGCTAAATGCTCAAGGTTTCAGCGGTTTTCCTGGAGATAAGTACCCAAACCTGATGTTATTCTATGCTCTCACGGCTCCTGGTCATACGGTTGATGAGTTGGCGGTGGCTTTGCGCCAAGAAATTGACAAATTAAAAACTGAGCCTGTAGCGGCGGCTGATTTAGAACGGGTGAAAACCCAAGCACGGGCAAGTTTGTTACGTACTCTCGATTCAAATATGGGGATGGCTCAACAATTGTTGGAATATGAGGTGAAAACTGGCTCTTGGCGGAATTTATTTAAGCAGTTGGATGATATTTCGGCGGTGACGACGACTGATATTGTGCGGGTAGCAAAGGAGACGTTTACGCCGAAAAATCGCACGATTGGTAAGTTGTTGTCGAAAGAAGCTTAAGAGAAACGTAGACGCAAAGGTAGAGAGATATGCAGAGGTACAAGGTGAAGGGTAAAAGGCGGATGGTGTTCAAAATCCAAAATGGGAAAGGGCTTATTTATGCCTTGGTTGCTGTTTTTGCATGTTTACTTTTAACTTGTAACTTTTCTTTGGCGGCGACGGCTGAAGCAAAACATTATACAGAGTTACAGTTGCCACCGCTACCTGAGATCAAGTTACCTAAGTATGAACGGTTTGTTCTTCAAAACGGCTTGGTTGTCTATTTAATGGAGGATCACGAGTTACCGTTGGTGAATGGGACAGCGTTTGTGCGGACAGGAAATCGCTTGGAACCACTGGAAAAAGTCGGTTTAGCGGGTTTTACAGGCGCTGTAATGCGAACTGGGGGAACTAAGAAGCATTCAGCTGATGAACTCAACGAGATGTTGGAACAACGCGCGGCATCTGTGGAAACCAGTATTGCTGAAGCTTTTGGTACTGCTAGCTTTGATGCACTCAGTGAAGATTTAGAAACGGTGTTTGGGCTGTTTGCTGAAGTGCTGCGATCGCCAGCATTTCCTCAAGAAAAGCTAGACTTGGCGAAAACTCAAGCTAAGGGTGGCATTGCTCGTCGCAATGACAATCCAGATGGCATTGCTAGTCGAGAATTTAAGAAATTGATCTATGGGAAAGATAGCCCTTATGCTCGCACGATAGAATATGCGACGGTAGATCAGGTTGAGCGTGAAGATTTGCTCAAGTTTTATCAGCAATATTTCCACCCCAATAATATGATTTTGGGGATTGTGGGAGATTTTGACTCTCAAAAAATGCGATCGCTTATTCAAGCTAAGTTTGGTGATTGGAACCGCAACCCAGGTATTGCTAAACCCAAATTACCAAACGTTTTGCCAGCTAATACAGGCGGAGTCTTTTTTGTCAATCAGCCACAACTAACGCAAAGTAGTGTGCTTATCGGGCATTTAGGCGGACGCTTTGACAATCCTGATTATCCGGCACTCGATGTATTGAATGGGGTTTTAAGTGGATTTGGTGGACGCTTATTTAATGAAGTGCGATCGCGTCAAGGTTTAGCTTACTCTGTCTATGGCCAGTGGAGTCCCCGTTTCGACTATCCTGGGATGTTTATTGCTGGTGGACAAACGCGATCGGATGCGACTGTGCAGTTTGTCAAAGCCTTACAAGATGAAATCAAGCGCATCCAGACTCAAAGAGTTACAGCAAAAGAACTGGCTTTTGCGAAAGAGTCTACACTCAACTCCTTTGTATTTAACTTTCAAGACCCCAGCCAAACCTTATCACGATTGATGCGATACGAATATTACGGCTATCCTGCTGATTTTCTCTTTCGCTATCAAAAAGCCGTCGCCGCCACCACCGCCGCTGATGTGCAACGGGTAGCACGAGAATACCTCAAGCCAGAAAAGATAGTGACTCTAGTGGTGGGGAATCAAACCGCCATTCAACCGCCATTGACGCAGCTAGCAGCAAAGGTGACACCAATAGATATAACCATTCCTGGTTCGCAGCCACAGGCGAAGAATTAATCAAAAATTGCGATTAACCAAAACACTTGTAGAGACGGCGATTTATCGCGTCTCCCGGATTGCCCTATTAACAAGGTATCCTCCTCTGGATTTTCTGGTAATCAGCGTTTAGTTATGAGTACTTGACTAACTACTCAAATCAAATAATTTCCTTCATTATCGGGAAATGACTGAGGACAAATTGTAGTAACCAGTAGAAACTAAATCAGGAACCAAAACCTCTGGAGTTTCCAGAGGTTTTTCTTTAAATTACACTTTTCTAGGAGCGATCGCCCCATACACTTCAATAAAGGGATTTTTAAGCAGGCGAGATCCGACAACAAGCTGCTGTGTGTCCAAGCATCCGACAATTATAGTGATGAAGCAGTCAAAAATTGTCACAGCGCATTAGTTAACTGGAGTAAGCTAAATTTAGGTTTGAGCTACTGGGAGTGGAAATGATGTTGTTGGAATTAAAGCGCATCCATGTTCCACCAGGACAAAGGGTGTTACTGCGAGATGTAACCTGGCAGGAATTGGAAACAATTCTAGAGGATTTAGGGGAACACCGTGCAGCACGAATTGCTTATGACAGGGGAATACTGGAGATTATGGCACCACTGCCAGAACATGAATATGACAAAGAAATTATTAGTGATTTAATCAAAGCGCTTCTGGAAGAGCTAAATACTGAGTTTATCAGCCTTGGTTCTACCACTTTCAAAAACCAAGCAATGGCTCAAGGTATAGAACCTGACCAGTGTTTCTATATAAAAAATGAATCCAAGATTCGTGGCAAGAAGCAACTAGATTTAACAGTAGACCCCCCTCCAGATTTAGCTCTAGAAATTGATATTACTTCTCGCACTCATCCTAATATTTATGAATCGCTACAAGTGCCTGAGCTTTGGCGTTTTGATAAAGGAAAGCTCCAAATTAATGTTTTGCAAGACGGGCATTATGTAGAGTCTCAGCAAAGCCTAAATTTTCCTAAATTTAAACTAATTGAAACGATTCCCCAATATCTAGAGCAAAGTACAACAGCAGGTAGAAATGCAACGCTCAAGGCTTTTCGTCTTTGGGTACAAAAGCAGATACAACAGCAATGACTGAATAATCCGTAATTAATTTTGGGTACAGAGCCAATACGGTTCGGTTAAGGGAAGAGACGCAATAAATCGCCGTCTTTACAATAATCAGTCCTTTGTAGAGACGGCGATTTATCGCG
>NZ_JAYGHD010000159.1:0-7834 GCF_034932245.1 Nostoc sp. UHCC 0251 | reverse complement strand
TACACCCCACACCCCGCCCCAACGGGGCTTGGTCAAGAAGGCTTTTTGAGTTGTACGAAGTTTTTTCACGCAATTAAATATGAGTCCCATAGAAGCCAATACAGCAATAGTTTTCAAGGCTTATAGCTAGGATTTTTCAATTACCTTTTAGCGATGTCTGCGAAAGCTATGCAACCAAGAAAGGTTGATTAGCAAAAGCTGAAACGACTTATGGCGTTGCATAATAAAGGGATGAATTAGGGTTTGCTACTGTGCATTGTCCATACTGCGAGTCTACGGAGATAAGGAAAAATGGTAAACGAAGATGTAAACAAAATCACATTTGTTTAAGCTGTGGTCGTCAATTTATAGATGTATACAGTCCACCAAAAGGATACTCAGATCAGATAAAACAAGAATGCTTAAAAGCATACGTTAATGGTGAGGGATTCCGAGCTATCGAGCACTCTGGCATGTGTTCACCATACAACTGTATTGGCTAAAACAAATTGGTGAAAAATTGCCAGACGCTCCACCACTTCAGGAGATTCCTGAAGTGGGAGAATTAGATGAACTAGAGACTTTCGTAGGGTCAAAAAAAACAAAGTTTGGTCATGGACAGCAATAAATCACTTCCGCAAAGGAATTTTAGCTTGGATTTTAGGAGACCACAGTGCTGAAACATTTAAACCTTTATGGGACGTTGTTTGCTGTTGGCAGTGCTATTTTTATCGAAGAAAAGCAGATAGCGCAGCGTAAAGCCTGCGGCATAGCTACGCTTAGAGCGAGTCCGCGCGCGATCTGCCTTCTGCAAGTGACGGATGGATGGAAAGTTTACCCCAGTTTTATTAACCCAGAAGATCATATTGTCAGTAAAACATATATGACCACAGTAGAAGGTGAAAATACACGTTTACGTCATTATCTTGCATGCCTACAGACGCTCCTAACGTCGCTACCGCTTCGCTATCGAAAAACATTATGCTATTCCAAATCAGTAGATATGCGTAAACATTCAATTCGATTGTTACTTTATTATTTAAAGTATAGAGAAATACCTGTATTCAGCTAATTCATCCCGCATTTATGCAACGCCGGATATGGATTATAGAAGATTTGAGTATAGGGTAATGAAAAAGAGACTTTCATTGTTATTTGTGGTCAATTGACTATAAGCATCTGTCAATACTTAATTGCAATAATATTTATGTGCAAGCAGAATTAAAAACTAAAAGTACTCCGCAGAATGCCTATGGTAACTGAGTCACTATGTTGTGTGTGCCCAGGCTCCAAGATATGAATTATTCCTGGTGTAATGCTGATATTATTTGTTAGCCGGAAACGATAAAATGCCTCAATTTGAGTGGTTGTTCCTGGTTGTCCACCAGCACGTCCTAAACCAGTATTGATAAAATCAGGAACATTATTCCCTACAGGTAAGTTGCTACTGGTGATTTTAGGAGGTTGACCGACATAAATTCCCCCCAAATTTCCTTTAGCAAATAAATCAGGAAAATTCAGAAACACCATATAATTCGTCGTCTCTACATTTCCCGTTCGCCCAGGAATGTAAGATTTAGTATAACCACCCCATGCACCTGCACTAATGCGGGGAGATATTTGCCAAGTTACAGTCGCACCTACGGCGTTGGTTTGCAGAGGTGCTGATTTTCCAGTACTGGTATTAACTGTAGTTAAGCATTCATCGCCAACAAAGGTTAGTAAACAACCATCTGAGGAGTAATTATTAACGTAATACAAACTTAAATCTAGAGTATCAGTTGGTGTCAGCAGCAATTGCACACCTGTAGTAGTGGTTCCATCAAATAAACCGCTACCTTTTCCGGGGTTTCCAGGTTGATAACTAGTATAAATTGCCTGCAAACTAGCGCGTTTAGCAAATTGCCAATCAATAGCTATACCGCCGTGACCGTATCCCATATTTAAAATTGGGTTTCTTTGGGCAAAATAAGATAATGGCCCTGTTGCAGCACTTTCTACCCGATTGGGGCCTCGAAAAGCAGCTGGCATACTTACGCCTTCTGTTCCTACCATCACTGCTAATTTATCTGTCACCAGCCAATGAAAATTGAGGTCACTTACAATTAAGCTATCTGTAGGAAATTCGTAGCCAAGTAAGACATCATTCCGGGAAACACTATTGGTAAATCTAGGCGAAGTTTTTCCTTTACCATCGATAAGACCTGTAAACAAGTAACTACTAGGAGTGATTTGGCTAGTTAAATATAGTTGCGCCAGAGAGATAACATTAGTGTTTGTCCCTGCATCATCTGTATCTTTTTGTCCATCTCTAGGATTCACATCACCACGATTGCTAGTCCGTCCTTGAATGCCAACTATCAGTAGTCCGCTAAGTTTAGTGGTTGTTGAGAATTGGTTGGCCTTGATTTCGGCGGTTCTGGCTTCTAAACTATCGATACGACCCCGCAAACTTGCTAATTCAGGGGCAAATTCTGACTGCAATTTTTGTAATATTGCTAAATCTTCGCGGGTGACTAAATCGCTGGTGGCTGTAGTGATTAATTCGTTGACTCTATCTAAACAAGCATTTACACCGGCGGCAAATTCATACCGACTTAAGGCACGATTACCGCGATAGTTGCTATCTGGATAGCCAGCTATACAACCATAACGTTCTACCAAAGACTGTAATGCTTGGAATGACCAATCGTTGGGTTGTACGTCCTTGAGTTGAGAAACCGATGTAACTTGCGCCATCGAATCTTCTGGAGAGAGGAGAGAAGAATTTAAATCTATACTCTCCTGCGCCTGAGTAGTTCCTACATCTGTGTACTCTTGTGCTAGTGCTTTTTGTGCAACTCCATTTACTCCCGCAATTAGTAACCATGCGAGCATCCAGGTTTTGTGATGACTACGGCTAATAAGGATACCTTTCAACTTTTTACACTCTGCTCACATACTTAAGTGAAGAGTGTATTCGCGATCATCTAATGTTCACATGGGGACATTTACGGATTTTGTCCCAAATGAGACTTAATCATTCTGGGCAACTTCTGAAAGGGCGAGTATAACAGGGTATTGGGGAGTGGAGACTAGGGACTAGGTACAGAGGACTAGGAAAGAGTTTCTCAATCCCTAATCCTCAATTCTCTAATCCCGAATCTATGGCAAATCGTTCACGCAAGCTGACGCCAAAACCCTCTAAACCAAATCAACCTCGTGCTGGTGCAATGAAACGCGTCGTTAAAAAATCCCAAAAAAAGCTAAAGCGAGGAAGTTGGTTTTCGTCAACGCTAGCGATACCTACGGTGGCAAGCTACGCAATTCTCTTAAGTAGTGCTAGTCTAATTATGGCTTTTGCCTGGATTAGTGTTCTCTTCATCTTTAATCCAGATCAAGTAAGCTGGCTAAATAAAATTTTACCTGCATGGGCACAAATTCCCCTTGGTAATCATGAACGTCCCCAAACTCTTAAACAAATTCAACTCGATTTGAGTAAAAAAAACCAAATATTTGGGGAAACTCTGCCTTTACATCAAGATGCGAAAAACTCATTTTTATTGCCAGTTTTTCAACAGCGTGCTAATTGTCAATCTAATTGTGAAGAACTTGTGGAACTCAGGGTTTACGAGCGCTCAGAAGATTTAGAGTTTAAATCTCAGTCAGAAAATTACTACTATTTAGCGACTCAATTACCTGTAACTGGGCCAGAAGAATCCTTTGTGATTTCTTCCTTGGCTGATAGTACATCAGAACCCCAAGATATCAATATTTCCCTACCTTTAACTGAAGTGCAACGCTTTGACGCTGGGACACCATCACCTGGAGTTTGGTTTAATTTGCAAGGTCAACGTCAACAAGGAACTGGTGCGTTCGCCTACGGTCACGTCGTATACTACAATCCAGAACGCAGGAATTTACTACAAATGTTGTCTTGGGCTAGCCCTAAGGGACAATTGCCCAAATGGCAGCAGGTAACTGGTGATGGAACAAAAGAGTTAGTTGTTAATCAAACTATAGGTTTAGAACCGCACTTACAGGTTTATCAAGTCAAACCTCTAAAGTTATTCCTCATACCAATTCAATTGCAGGCAATTACCCTCCAATCAGCAGCCCTCAAAGATTCTGCATACCAAAACGCCTTGTCAGTTGCCCGTAGTGGACTGTGGACACCAGCCTTTGAATGGTTGAAATTCATCAAGAAACAGCGCAAAGGAGGTTTCCCAGAGGCGGCGCAAGCACAAATGGATTTAATTCGCTTGCATTCCCAACTTACTAAAACCCAAGCCGAGAGAAGTTGGGCAAGTCCTAGTCAAGAAGTGCTGGCAGATTTGATTGATGGCCGCTGGGGGAAAGCTTTAGAGGTGTTTAAAGCGTCGCCACATAATGTCCAAGAAATTGTTACCCTACTCAAAGCTGATGAAAAACGGTTGTGGAATCGCATGGCGGCGGCGTTGCGGGTGAACCCAAATAGACTAGAGGTGCAAGCTTGGTTCGCTTTGATTTTAGCTGTTCAGCAGGGAGAAGGACATGCTAATTCCTGGTTGAAGGCGCAACCTAAAATTACAAAAGATAATCTTGCCTATATTCAAGGTCTGTTAGCCAGACTCAATGGTGAGGGTACATCGCAATTATCCTCTACTCACCCTAGTCAAATTGTTGGTACAGTGCAACCAATTACTCAAGTTACCAACACTGAATGGCTGCAACCAAATTCCTCAGCAGATTTGAAACTCACGGATAACCAAGTTTGGTATCAGGTGGAGGTGAGTGCATTTCATGACGGGAAACGCTGGTTAAATTCCCCTTTTGAGAATTTGAATCCATCCAAAACTGACGCAGCTAAATTTTTTTGGAAAACTTTGGGAATCACTTCTGACCCTGAAATCCAGATTGTGGTCTGGTTAGCTAACGGAGAACAACAAATTACTATAGCCGCTATCAAAGCGGTGCAACTGCGGGGTAAAGTTCTGCACCTATTAGCTGCTGGCCCCAAAATTCCAGAGAATCGAAACGATGTTCTCCAACCCAAACCTTTGGCCTTGACAAATGCAGCACTGGAATGGGTACAACCATTTCCAATTACTCTAAAACAACTGCATCAACAAAATCCTCAAGCGGTAAAGGTAATGTTATCGAGTGTATGGAAATCTTTACAGCAATCTGATGAAGTTCCGGGTGGTGCTATTCCTAGCTTTGAGCAGATGCAGGAAAAGTTGGGTGATTGGCCGGTTCAAGTGATTGATTTAACAAATAACGCTCAACCAGAAATAATACTGACTATCTCAGCAGAAGCAATAGCATCCTTGAATTACCCTACACCTGAAATTCAGGGGGAAAACACAGAGCAACGCCGTGACCGGACTATAATTTTGTCTGATAACAATAAAGTTATTTACACTGATTTTACAGAAAATTACTCACAAAACCTCTCTGCGATCGCCAAGCTTTCAGGTGTGCAATCTTTAGCTTTATTAGTAGAAAATGCTCATAAATACAGTTTGAAGCGCTGGTCAGTAAAAAATCAGCGCTTTGAATAGCACGCCCCCTGGCTCCAATTTAGATTAGAGAGGGAAAAAGCGCAGGCGTAGCCCGTCGTAGCATCGCTATCTGCAAGAATTGGCTTATTCTTCTTGCTTAGTTTCGGCTAGGCGTTGGTGCTTAAGGTTTTCCAACTGCTGCAACAGAGAGTCTACCTCTGCCTGTAAATTCATCAACTTTGCTTGCTGATCGTCTTGATAATAAGACTTGGTTAACTTACTGACCCAGTTAGCCTGGGACTCGCGATCGGAAACACTAGATAAACAAGTAGGCATCGCTAATTAAATCCAAAACTTAACTCACACCATTATGAAATATTATAATATTGCTCTTTTAAGCTTTATTAAAATATTGTCTCTTTTCAATCAATTACTCTAATGGATTTTAGGTTCAATCATAAGAGACGGTGATCATAATGGCTGTGTTCCTCACAAAACATTACCCCGCGTGTGCAAAGCTTCCGTCCACTCGATGTCACTTAGCAATACTTAATTGATAGCTTACTAATTATAGTTGTATGAATTAGTATCACTGTTTTTAGGTAATTTCCGTAAAAAACTATATGTAGATTATATTAAAATTACGCAAAATTATGAAAAAATGTAGTATCTGCCTACGCCAAGATCCACGAACGTAGAAGCAAGCTACGCACAGTGTCTCCATCAGGAGAAGGAAAAATCTACCGCGAAGGAAAGGCATTGTTATGCGTATTTTAACTGAAAAAATGAAAAGGTTAAAGTTGTTAAATAGACACAGATACGTTTATGAAACGTCTTACACAAAAGTGGCTTTTTGAAAAGTAGGAATAAGTGTTTCAGGGAGTTATTAGGTAAGTCCCATAAATTTGTCTATCATTTTTCAATTCGTCAGCATCCCAAGGTCGCCGTGGCGGTTATGATAAACTGACATTCTAAATAAAATAAAAATGGCAAAATCAAACGCCTGCACCACAAAAAATAATATTCTTACATAATATTCATTTGGAATTAGAGGACTCTTAACTGGAAACTAGCAAAGAAAAACTCACTTTCTTCCTCTTCCAGATCCTACGCTTCCCTATGCGACCCTTTCTAAATATCCAATCCCCTTACATTAAGAAATTTTAAATCCCGTGACTTTGAGCCTGTCTGTTGCTAAATCTCATCGCCAACCCTGGCCCGGACTGATAGAAGCCTATCGTGAATACTTGCCTGTCAGCGAAGAAACACCGATTGTCACTCTGTTGGAGGGTAACACACCCCTAATACCAGTGCCAGCGATCGCAGAACGCATTGGCAGACAAGTGCAAGTTTTTGTAAAATATGACGGTCTTAATCCTACCGGCAGTTTCAAAGACCGGGGGATGACTATGGCAATTTCCAAAGCCAAGGAAGAAGGGGCAAAAGCAGTAATTTGTGCCAGCACGGGCAACACCTCAGCCGCTGCCGCCGCTTATGCAAGGCGTGGGGGCATGAATGCCTTTGTGCTGATTCCCGACGGTTATGTGGCGCTGGGCAAGCTAGCCCAAGCATTACTGTACGGTGCAGAAGTATTGGCAATTAAAGGTAATTTTGACCAAGCCCTAGAAATTGTCCGTGAGATGGCCGAAAGCTATCCGGTGACTTTGGTAAATTCGGTCAATCCCTACCGCCTAGAAGGGCAGAAAACAGCAGCCTTTGAAATTGTCGATGTGCTAGGTAATGCCCCAGACTGGCTGTGTATCCCCGTAGGCAATGCGGGTAATATCACAGCATATTGGATGGGGTTTTGTCAATATCATCAAGCTAGAAAGTGCGATCGCTTACCCCGAATGATGGGATTCCAAGCCGCAGGTGCAGCCCCCTTAGTACACGGTCAGCCAGTAGCAAATCCCGAAACCTTAGCGACAGCAATTCGGATTGGCAACCCTGCTAGCTGGGAATTAGCTATTGCAGCCCAAACCGCAAGTCAGGGAAATTTCCACGCCGTTACCGATGCCGAAATTCTCGACGCTTATCGACTTTTGGCTGCATCAGAAGGTATCTTCTGCGAACCTGCTAGCGCCGCTTCTGTAGCCGGATTGTTGCAGGTAAAAGACCAAATTCCTACAGGGGCGACAGTGGTTTGTGTCCTCACAGGCAATGGTTTAAAAGACCCAGATACAGCCATTAAACACAATCACAGCCAATTTAAACAGGGTATTGCAGCAGAACTAGGTGCAGTAGCCGAGGCAATGGGATTTTAAGCACTCTGGAACTAAATGCGATCGTAATACGTAATGAAAAATTGCGTAGATAAAGCCCAACAAATGGCGCAGCCTCTGTCTGCGACACGCTGCGCGTTTGCGTAGCATCCCGCAGGGAACGTAGAGAAG
>NZ_JAYGHD010000158.1:0-7841 GCF_034932245.1 Nostoc sp. UHCC 0251 | reverse complement strand
CCTTTACCCCAAACCCGATTCCGAGTTAAAAATGCTTAACCGAAAAGTATTGCCTCTACTCTTGCCTGTTTTCTTTGCTGTTAACTTCTTTCATACATAATTAGATTTAATAATAAACTTGATTCTTATACACACCAGTCATAAGTCATTAGTGAACAAGAAAAACCCCAATTTTTTAAAAAAGTCGGGGTTATGAGGACGATTTTTGCAAATCAAAATAGAAAACTATAGCAGTTCTTGAATGGAAGCAACACACTTTTACCTCTCTCCTAAAAGGAGAGAGGCTTTGAATCTTGCTCCCCTTCCCGCTTCGGGAAGGGGCTGGGGGTTAGGTCTGTATTGGACTCAAGTGAGAAGCGCTATATTCTTTTACAGGCGATAATTCAACAGACTGAACAGATTGTCTAACCGCTAAACTCTCAGCCATTTCAACACACTTGAGTTCTTGTCATAGCGATACGTCAAGCCATCCCTAGTAGTAATAGAATCTCCTTTGCTTGCCTTACTTCTAATAGTGCTAATGGAATAGTTAGTTAATTCACTTATTTCCTTATGACTGAGCTTTTCACTTGTGATTGTTTCTGTCAATATTTGAGATTGATTTTGCGGCTCATTATTAGACGTGCTTTGAATATTTATTGCTTTTTGATTTCGATAATCCTGCACAGTCACAAGTTGCCAACTGGAATCTTGTGAAAGTTCCAAAACCCATTGATGATAATCAAAGAGGCTTTCCCGATGCCCAACACTGATAAATGTTGTTTTCGTCGATTGTAACTTTTGATATAAACTTCCTTCGTTTTGCAAATCTAAAGCACTTGTTGCTTCATCCAATATAGTAAAGCTAGGATGAGTAACTAACAGGCGTGCAAAAGCCAAGCGTTGTTGTTCTCCTATCGATAATATATTCTCCCAAGGAACTTCTGTATCAAAGCCATCGACTCGACTCAATAAGTTTTGTAGGTTGACCTGTTGCAAAACTTCTTTGAGTTCTGCATCAGTCATTTGACGACTGGTATTAGGATAGAGCAATTGTTCGCGCAAAGTTCCCAAAATTATGTAAGGACGTTGGGGTAAAAATAAAACTTCTTCTAATGGAGGTCGCACTAAACGGCCAGTTCCCGCATTCCACAAACCAGCGATCGCTCGCAATAAAGAACTTTTACCTCGACCACTTGGCCCAACAATCAATAAACCTTCTCCCGGTTGAACAGACAAGGACAAGTCTTCAACGATTACCTGTTCATAGTTAGGCGTTTGTAAGGTAACATTCTCAAAAGCAAGATGGTTTTCTTCTATTATTTTAATGGTGCTTACATTCTCAGGTTGTTTGGTCACTTCTTCTAACGCACTCGAAAACTCAGCTAAACGTTCAACGTAACTCGAAAAATTTCCAGAACTGCCAAATGCAGTTATTAGTTCTCCCAAAGCAGTAGCAAACATAAAGCTAGCTACACTAGCTTGTCCAACTTGTCCGAAATCAATTTCACCTTTAATATATAAAGGCGCAAGTATGAATAACATAAAAAGTTCGATGGCAACCTGATATGCTCTGTTAAAAATGTCTCTATTTCTCTCCCAATCAATCTTACGTTTAATGTTTGTTATCAACTTACTAAATCGGCGTTCAATTATATTTGATTCTTGTTTTTCTCCCCGAAAAAAAGCTATTGATTCAGCATGAGTGCGAACATGAGTTAGGCAGTAATTATAGTCAGCTTTAGATTCAATTTCTGCTTGATTAATACTATTTAATTCTTGATTTAAATAAACAGCAATCAAATTGCCCATAATCGTGTAAATAACCAGAGCAATAGCAATCTGTTGAGAAATTGACCAGATAATTGCTGTAAAACTTATCATTTCCAGTACTTTTTCTAGAAAAGTAGCTGAAAAATAGAGGAAATTACTGGTAATTGGTTCAATCTCTTGGGATAAACGTTGATCTGGGTTATCAAGATCAGTTTTAAAATTAATTTGATAATAAGCACGATTGCTTAAATATTTATCTAAAATTTGATTATTAAGCCATTTGTACCAATCAAGAGCAATTTGTTTTCTAACAAATTTAGAAAATCCTAATAAAAGCGTTAATAAAACAAGTCCAGCAGCATATAAGTATATAACATTAATAAATTTAGAATAATCTTTTTCTTGAAGTATAATATCAACTATGTAGCGATTAATAAAAGTATTAAAAGCAGTTATACCTACAAATGCAATTATTATTAATATTAGGAGAATAAGCATTCCCCATGCACGAATTACGTCTGAGAATGCTCTTTGTCCTGGCTTTGTTGGATACCAGTAAGGCCCAGTGATCGCTTTGGCATTTTCCCAAAATTGGATAAAATCTGAAAAAACATTCTTTGAGGGTTGAGCTTGAACAACTTGGGTTGGCATATTTGAGAAATAAATTAAAATCTTTTATCAGCTTTAATACTTTTTAGTGTTGAATAATCAGTAATAAGTACCGAATGAGTAACCCCAATCAGCGCTAATTTTTAACTGATATTACCTAATTGTTGAGTGCGGCTCAAAGCGGCAAGCACTGCATTAGAAATAACAGTTCGCATACCACCTTTTTCTAACTCGTAAAGACCAGCAGCAGTCACTCCCCCAGGACTTGTTACCTTGTTTCGTAAAACTGCTGGATGTTCATGAGTCTGAAACATCAGTTCTACACTACCAGCAATCGTATGCAATGTTAATTCTTGGGCTTGTGTCCGAGTTAAACCCATCTGAACGCCAGCATCAATCATCGCTTCGATGTAGAGAAACACAAATCCAGTCCCTGCGCTACTCAACGCCGTTGCCATATCAAGGTAATGTTCATTTTGGGTAGTAAATTCCTTACCTAATGCTTGTAAAATGACTTGGGTATGCGATCGCTGTATCTCTGTCACACTTGATGATGCACTCCACACTGTAGTCCCATGACCAACTTGTACTGCAATATTGGGCATTGTACGGACAACAACAGGATGATTTAACCCTTGGCACAGAGATGAAATATTCGCTCCACTCACAATACTAATTACTAAAGCATTAGGTGGAATTTTATCCTTAAGCATACCCAGAACCTCTGCCAAAACCTGCGGCTTCACCGCCAATATCACAATAGATGCGCCAAGAATCGCTTCTATATTGGAGGTTGTAGTACGTACTCCATATTCCCTTTCTAAATGAAGGCATCGCGCAGAAACTGGATCGCTGACTATAATTAAATCAGCTTTTGGAACAATTTTCGTTGATAACAATCTACTAATTATCATTTCGCCCATCGTGCCACCGCCGATAAAGGCAATTTGTAAATCTTCGAGCATATCTTCTCCCTATTATCTAAGTCATTTGATATATCGGCATCAAGATAGATTAGGTTGAATCACAGCTTTTAATACAGAGCCTTGCTCTACATCTGCCAGCGCTTGATTAATTTCTTTTAGTGTGTATGAACGACTAATTATGCTTGACCAAGCAATATTTTTACTGGAATCGCTATGACGTTTTAGTAATTCAATCATTCTATAAAAATGGCTGAAATCAATTCCCCAAGTTCCGCGAATATCAATATGCTTTAGATTAATCTCTAAGTGTGGATTGATGAGAATTTCACCCGTGTTTGTGTAATGCCCGACAATAACATAGCGACCTCCGTTTCTGGTCATATTTAAGCCCTCTTTGACAGCAATGGGAATGCCAGTGGCTTCAATAGTGACATCAGCACCGTGTCCGTTGGTTAATTCCAAAACCCGCTCAATATGTTGTCTTGGATCATCAGCCCTAATTGCAAGGGTTTCATCTACACCGAAGGATTTTGCAACTACTAATCGGCTCTCAAATTTATCAATGGCAATCACTTTGCCTGCACCTGAGAGCAAAGCTAGAATTGCCGCACTCAAACCCACAGGCCCGCAACCCTGTACCACGACGACATCACCAATTTGAATCTGCGCTCGATCAATAGCGTGTAGTGCAGTTGGTAAAGCACACCCTCCAGCAATGAATTGCTTCGGTGAGACTTCTTCGGGTAAAGTGAGAACTTTAACTCCTGGTTTGAGGTAAATTAATTCAGACCAACCACCCAGCAACCCATCATTTGCTGAGTAGGTAACACCATAAACTTTGCGTTTTGGACAGCGAGTGGATGCTTTGGCTACTAGACAATACCAGCAGTTGTAACAGGTTTCGTGGACATCTAAAAAAGTAGCGATCGCTCCAGGCTGAATTAACTTACCATTGACATCATTAACCTGTCCACCTGTTTCCACCACACGACCAACTGAGAAGTGTCCAGGGATGATGGGATATGGTACTCCCTCTAAACGCCCATGTAGTAAATGTACATCAGTTCCACAAACCTCAGAATATAAGGTTTCAAGAATGATTCCACCCTTTTCTAGAATCGGCTCTGGTAATTGTTGGACTTCAACTGGTTGATTAGGTGCAGTCATCACAGCTGCTAAGGGCATGAATTATTTCCTCACTATATTTACCAAATTGCTTCCTGCTTCTTAGTTATTTACCACATTCAAGACCACAAAATAATTTCACCGTTAGGTAGTAATCCGATCGCAGAAGTGAAAGTCACACGTTGTCCATCCATCGGTTCAACAGTGTGATAGTTGCGTGTATTGAAAATGAACACATCTCCTACATAAGGTTGGAAGGCGATCGCGTCTGCATCTGCAATTACTGTATCATCATAGCCGTAGGAATCGAGTTTATGTTGGTCATCTCCTGGTTGCCACTGGCGATCGTAAATGCGTGTTTGACCATGATTGTTTGGAGAAAATTTCAAGTACAAATTCCAAGAAAGTTGATAAATAACTGTACCAATTTCCCATTTTGATTGTTCTAACGGAGCATAATCAATATGAAGTTGAGTACCCTTCTCTATTTTTCTGATCAGTCCTGCATAATAACTACCATACAGTGGTTCCGAAGCAATTCGTACAGTCGCGCCCGTACACTCTCGAATTTTCACCATTAAGCGTTCTAATGGATTAAAAGAGGCTGCCATAATGCAGTCTCTTAATTTAGTTGTGCGTTCTACTGCTTGAAAATAAGCTGCTTTACTAATGCGATTATATTCAAAGACTGTGATACCAATTCGCTCAATCTTAGGATTTACATCTTGATAGCAGTCGAAGTTGAATAATTCAGCTTGATTGACTAACATCTCACACTCTTGGGGTGTGGCAAATTCTTTTAGCCGAATTAAAGGAATTCGGTTTTCCAGCAGCATTCTTAAAGACTCTGTAGTTAAGGGATACTCTTGCTTTTTGTCCCAAATATTGGATTTGATTTGGTTAGAAGTAGCAGTCATAATACAATTCCTTACATTTCAGTTTCAACTCAAATGAACTCACTTAATATCTACGCGATGCGGGCTAAATAAGAACTTTATCAAGTAGAGGCTGTAGTGGTGTGTGGTCGCGGCTCACCAAAAATTCTGGTCTGGGTTGCCCCTTGAAGCTTGGTATATTGTTGATGCTGTTATAAGTGATAATCAGGAGCCTGCGATCATAAGGAGAAATGTTGGATGCCGATCCATGTACTAAGTTAGAGTGAAAGAAAAGAACAGATCCTGACGGGCCTTTTGGTGCGACCATACCTTTTTCAATAGCTAGTTTGGCGATCGTTTCCTTATCGAGGGAGTACTTGAGAGCAGCACTGACATTAGACTTCCATTCATTTTTTTGGCCATTAACTTCAGACGATTCTATTTGTCCCAAGTGAACAAGACTCTCTTTGTGAGAACCAGGAATGAAATACATAGGCCCATTAAACTCATTAAATTCATCCAAGAAAACCGCTACATTTAATGCCTTGGGAGATGGCATACCATCTTCTCGCTCCCAAAAAACAAAGTCTTGGTGCCACGGCCACAAATCTCCTCCAAAAGCTGCTTTAAAATTGATTTTAAACTGATAAACATATACATCGCTGTTGAGAATTTCACAAGCAGATGTTAGAAGGCTAGGGTGTCGAACCAAAGAATCAAACACTTCTGTAGTAGTGTGGCATCCGTGAAGAGCGCGAACTGTTTTATTGTCTTTTTCTAAAATTCGTCCTGGTGTATCTTTTACTATCAAATCTTCGACAGCAGTATGCATTTTCTCGACTTCTTTTGTCGAGAAAACCTCTGGAATGAATAGTAGCCCGTTTTCTTGATAATATTCTATTTTGTCTGTCGTTAATTTCATGGTTTTCTCCAGTTGTCAAGTGTAGAACAGAAGTATTGTTTTGATGCCTCAAGGCAACTAATCATTGATAGGAAATTGTGCTGATAAATGCTCATTCAATTGCAAATCTTTACCTCAATAGCGATCCTTCTTTTAAACAAAAGTACTCTTGATAGTCCAAATCTGCTTATCAAAAGAAGGTTCATACCCGAATGGCACTAAGAAAAGCTGAAAGCTCGTCTGGGCTGGGTGTTGGGGGTAGGGTGTAGGGTGTAGGAAAAAATCAAGAAAATTTTATATGAGTGGGGGTACAAATAAATTTCTTCCTCACTACACCCAACACCCGACACCCCACACCCAAAAGCCTTATATATAATGGGTTTGCCGTTATCTTAGTGCCATTCGTTCATACCCCATCACTTGTAGATTCTTGTGCTTGTTGAATGCAAGCTTTCAACTGTTTTGCTAAGACCTGAACGTGGGGTTGATGCATCATCGTCATATGATTACCTGGGACAAAATGAACATCTACTGCTTCGGCAGAAAAATTGTTCCAGCCCCAGTCCAAATCTTGCAAAACATTAGAAGATAATTCACTATCAGATTCATCAAAATTGATGACAGTCTCATTGGCACGCAGGAGGGTAATTTGGGTTGGATAAACCTCCTGTGGCACATAATTTACTGAAGAGTTAGCTTTGAGCAGTTGCACCATACTATTAAGGTGCGTAATGTCATCGTCAGGAGGCAAAATATCAGCATTTTTTAAACTTTCTAGAACGTATTTCAGCTGATCTTCCCAAACCATAGATTGAAGAGTCTCGACAGAACAATTCATATTTTTGTCATAAACAACTTCGATTGCATTTGCTAATTCAGCCAACCATTTACTATTATTCCAATCAAAATGTAATGGCTTTTCCAAAGGAAAAGGTGCTGAAGTATCAAGAATGGCAACTAAAGCCACTTTATGACCTTTCCAAAGTAACTGCTGCGCCATTTCAAAGGCTAATTGACCACCAAAAGAATGCCCTGCCAAAAAATACGGCCCCTGCGGTTGAACGACTAAGAGTGCTTGAATATAATGGGCGGCTACATCCTCAACCTGGGTAATTAGTTCTCCTTCTTCACAAAGAGCATTTGCTTGGAAACTGTAAAATGGTTGGTCTAAACCCAGACCACAGGCTAAATCATACAAGTAAAAGGGATAACCAGCAGCCCCTGGAAGACAAAACAAAGGTGGCTTAGAACCGTGCGGCTGAAGTGCGACTAAGGGAGATCCACTCTTAGAATCTGAATCTTTTTGCACGATAGTTGCCAATTGTTCAATAGTTGGATTTTGGTAAAGGCTGGCGATCGCAATGTCTTTATCAAACTGCTTTTTAATTTGAGCCATTAAGTAAGGAGTTAAAAGGGAGTGACCGCCAAGGTCAAAGAAGTTATCTTTTACTCCCACCTTGTTAATTTTCAAAATTCTTGACCAGATTTGCGTTAGTTCCAGTTCTACTTGGTTGCGTGGAGCTATATATTTGTCTGAATTACTACTGTGTAAATCCTGTGCAGGCAATGCACGTCGGTCTACTTTGCCGCTAGGAGTGAGTGGCATAGATTCCAAGATGACAAAAGCGTTTGGCACCATGTATTCTGGTAGCT
>NZ_JAYGHD010000157.1:0-7859 GCF_034932245.1 Nostoc sp. UHCC 0251 | reverse complement strand
ATGAAGTATTTTTTGGCTCTCGTGATGCCGAAAAAGGAAAAGCAACAGCAGAGTTCGCCGGACGCGGAACGCAAGGTGGTACAAATGATCAGGCGGCGGCGTTTGCTGATGTAATTTTGTGGACAGTACGCAGCATTATGCCAAACTAATAAAAAGAATGCCAATTTAATAAACATCTAACTCTGAAATTTTCAAAGTTTCTAAATCCATATCCAGAACGTTTAATCAGTTTAAGTTGCGTAGCCCGCCGTAGGCATCGCCTAAAATTGCAATCAGATTGGATGTATCTAAATCTACTAATACTGCACAGTAGAGTTATTATTTGATATGCTTTTCAACATAATATTACAATACTTAGCTAATAGTTTGGCATAACAAGTACTGAAGAACCAGAAATTTTTACTATTTTATAGTGTCTCTCGTGTCTACTTGTGTTTTACAACCCCATAACCGTCCGATAATGAGACTCAATTTGCGCGACGGTTTCAGACTTGCGTTTTGTCTCCCATTGACTACGATTAAATAATTCTTGCCGTAATTCATCAACGTTAATTGTGGTAATTTCGCCATCAGCAACAATTTGCTTACCATTAACCCAAGCACTATCGACAACATTAGTAGGACGCCCTAAAACTAGCAAACCAATAGGATCTGTACGGGGTAATAATGATAAATTGGTGAGGTCATAAAGTACCAAATCGGCTTGTTTACCTACAGTTAAAGAACCGAGTTTATCTGCTATATTTAGCCCCTTTGCACCTCCCAAAGATGCCATCTCCACTGCTTGTCTGGGCGTAATCCAGTGTTGATAATCTGAGTCTGTAACATTGTGCAAGATAGAACCCATTTTGATGGCTTCTAGCAAATCTTGAGAGTCATTACTAGAAGCACCATCACAACCAAAAGTTACATTTACTCCAGCTTGGCGATATTTTAAAATGGGGGCGATGCCACTACCTAAACGCAGATTACTTAAGGGATTATGGACGACTGTAGATTGAGTTTCGGCGAGGATGGCGATATCAGCATCATTTAACCAAACGCAATGGGCAAGTGAAGTACGATCGCTCAAATATCCGATTCTTTTCAAATGTTCCACAGCAGTACAACCGTACTTCTCTTGGGCGAGTTTCTCCTGTGCCCTGGTTTCGAGTAAATGGGAGTGACGACAAAGATTGTAGCGATCGCTTAACTCAGTACACCCCTCAAATAAAGCATCAGTACACAATTGAATCCCTGTTGGTGCAACTAAAATATTTATACCCTCATCTGGACGATGAAATTGCCTTACTGCTTCTTCGATGATTTCCAATGTTGCCGCAGTTGAGCGAAAATAAGGTTCATGATTTTGGGCTGATTCCCCCGATGGCATACCTGCGGTAAGGGATTCATCTTGAATTAAGGGGGCGATAAAGGCGCGAATTCCCACTTCTCTGTAAGCGCGAGTGGCAATGGCGATCGTTTCTAACTCAAGTCCGGGAATTAAAACCAGGTGATCTACTACACTCGTCCCGCCGGAAAGTAAGGTTTCCACCGCCGTTCCCAAAGCGCTGAGATAAACCTGTTCGGGATCGAGGGGGGCAAAATCATAAAGTTCCGCTAACCATAACTCTAAAGGGAACGTTGACATGATTCCTCGTTGCCACATCTCTGATGAGTGGGTGTGGGCATTGAAAAAGCCAGGTAGCAATAGTTTATTTTTGCCATCTATGGCAGTGCCGATTACTTGTAGATTGGGAGCAATGGCTGCGATCACACCATCTACAATCTGTACATCTACCGTTGCATAATCATCACTGACGGCAATCAAAACATTCTGAATAGTGAAATTTACCATATTTAACCTTAATTAAGTAATTGTATTTTGAACTGAATTTCAAGTTACAAGATAGAAAATGGTGTTGGTATTGCAATTTTATGAATTTACCATTACGGACATTGGGAGTTCCACCAAATGCGTGGACAGTGAATGATGCGATCGCAGATATCACACGTCCTCAAAAAACCCCACAACCCGTTATTTTATCAACAGAAACTAAAACCCTGCGCCTAGACTTGGCAAAAGCTGCTATCCTCGTCATTGATATGCAAAACGACTTCTGTCACCCTGATGGCTGGCTAGCGCATATCGGCGTGGACGTAACTCCAGCGCGTCAGCCTATTGAACCTTTGAACAACTTACTTCCAGAACTGCGTGAGGCTGGTGTTCCAGTAATTTGGATAAATTGGGGAAATCGCCCCGATTTGCTCAATATTAGTGCTGCTTCGCGTCACGTCTATAATCCCACAGGGGAGGGTGTGGGATTGGGCGATCCACTGCCAAGCAATGGTGCTAGAGTACTCATGGCAGGTAGTTGGGCCGCAGCAGTAGTAGACGAACTAGAACAGATTCCCGAAGATATTTGTGTAGACAAATACCGCATGAGTGGGTTTTGGGATACACCATTAGATAGTATTTTGCGGAATCTGGGAAAGACAACATTATTTTTTGCTGGTGTTAATGCCGATCAATGTGTGCTAGCTACCTTATGTGATGCCAGCTTCTTAGGATATGACTGCGTATTAGTTAAAGACTGTACCGCTACCACTTCTCCTGAATATTGTTGGCTGGCGACATTGTACAATGTCAAACAATGCTTCGGTTTTGTCACTGACTCGCAAGAAATTTTAACAGCGCTGCAAAAGGGTGAGGAGTGAATCAATTTTGGATTTTGGACTTCGGCTTACCTCGGCTCCGCTCGGCACGAGTCGCTCAGTCGAACGATTTTAGATTTTAGATTGATTCCATGCATGAATGCTCTATATCATATCCGCTCAATAATTTTAGATTTGTTCTCGCGTTTGAATTCGCTTGCTCTCAGACTTTTTTAAATTTTAGACTTTGGTGTGAGCGTTTAATCCAAAATCTAAAATTTAAAATCTAAAATTCTGTGATTTAAGGCTCGCATTTTAGCAATTTTCATACCCATCGATAACTTCAGAGGGGATAAATAAATGTACGCTACTCGTTGTGTAATTCCGGTTATCAAATCTACCAAAGATTACCAAGTATATCGCATCAGTTCCGACGCCTCTAATCGATTAGCAATTATCTTTGATTCGACAAATGCTAATACTTCTTTGACTTGCTGCATAGAAATTTTTGATGTTGGTGGACAAACACCCCCAAATCGCCATCAGTGGGCGGTGGAAATGTTTTTCGTCCTCAAAGGGGAAGGGATCGCCGTATGTGACGGCAAGAGTGCCATGATCAAAGCTGGAGATAGTTTATTAGTGCCTCCCACTGGAACTCATTTGCTTAAAAACACTGGTTCCACTCGCTTGTATACGTTGACTGTTATGATTCCTAATGAAGACTTTTCGGAATTGATTCGCAGTGGAATTCCGTCGGAATTAGATGAAGAAGATATGGCAGTATTGGGGAGATTTGATGCTTTGATGCCCTGTTAAATTGAAGGAGGCAGGAGTCAGGAGGAGCAAATAATCATCCAGAGATTGGTTTTTCGTTCCCATACTACTTATGGGAGCGAGAGAATATTATAAATTACCAATAATTTGTTTAACAACGGCAACAAAGCGTTCCATGTCAGCGTGGGTAATAGCTCCCATTGTCGATACTCGGAAAATAGATTGAGCTAAATTTCCTTGTCCAGAATAAATGATATAGTCCTGTGCTTTCAGTTGGTCATGAAATTCTTCATAGCTAAAACCGTCTGGCAAGTGGTAGGCATTCAAGACAACGGATGAACTGCCAAGAGGAAGTAGGGGTTTAATTCCTATTGAGGCTAACCCGTCTCTGACTAAGCTGGCAAGTTGGTTGTAATGGTTGTATCTGACACGCCAACCTCCTGCTTCTGCCATTTCTTGCAAAGCTTCTGTTAAGGCATAAAATGTTTGTACTGATTGCGTAAACGGTGTGCCGCCTCGGTCTTGCTGCTGGCAATAGGTTCCTAAATCTAAATATAAGGTGCGGGGAATTGTGTCTACTGACGGCAGTGCATCCCGTCGCAGGATGACAAAGGACACTCCGGGGACGCCATGCAGACATTTATTGGCTGTTGCAGCGCAAGCGGTGATCCCCCAATCGGCAAAATTTAATTCCTCAGCACCAAAGCTGCTGACTGCATCTACTAATAGTTTGATGCGGCGTTCTTGGCAAATTGGCGCAAGTTCCGCTAAATTATTTAGGCGACCGGTGGTAGTCTCATGATGAACGACAGCAAGGTGGGTGATGTCGGCCTTTTCATCCAAGAGTTTGACTAAAGCTTTGATATCTATTTCGGCATCCCAAGGATGGGAAAGTGTGATGTAATCAATGCCGTGGATTTTGGCGATTTTGGATAGTCGTTCGCCATATACACCGTTTTCAATTACTAGTAATTTCCCGTTTGTGGGTACTAAACTGCTAATCATCGCTTCCATCGCGGCTGTTCCAGAACCGGTGAGGAGAACTGCTGCCCAGTCGCTTCCAAGACCATAAACTTGAAGTAGTTGTTCGCGGATTCTGCTTTGAAGTTGAGAAAATTCCACCTCACGGTGACATAAATCAGGACGCAACAGGGCATTTCTGACGCGATCGCTTAAATTGACGGGGCCGGGATTTAGTAAAATCATTTTGTCATTGGGCATTGGGCATTAATAAATTAAAAGTTTGTATTTTGAACCAGAATATCTAGGACAATACGAGATAATTGCACTACCAGCACTATGCCCATAGATTTACGGAAATTTTATCAGGCTAGCGATCCCAGCAGAACTCTGTTTGTCAACAATAGCTCTGATGCCAAGTATTACATAGATTTTTCCTCAGTCCGGGGTGGTGATATTCTCGGCAAGCTGAAGCAGAAAATTACCTTTTTTAAACCTAATGAACCCACTTGCACTTTATTTACTGGGCATATTGGTTGTGGAAAATCGACAGAACTATTACGATTACAAGCAGAACTGGAAAAGTTAGGCTTCCACGTCGTCTATTTTGAGTCTAGTGAAGACTTGGAGATGACCGATGTCGATATTGCTGACGTGCTGCTAGCGATCGCTCGGCGGGTAAGTCAAAGTTTGGATAAAATTACCCTGGGGGAACCTAACAAGTTTAATGAGTTGCTGCAAGGTGCTTGGAGGGTCTTAAACTCCGAGGTGACGGGAGTAAAAGTAAAGGTTCCGAATGTCGGCGATTTTGGTGTCACCTCTGAAAAAGATAAGCTTTCTCTGTCTGTGGGCATTGGTGAAATCACTAGCAAGATGAAAAATGACCCAACCCTGCGAGAAAAACTCAATCAGTATTTAGCACCGCAAAAAACTAAACTGCTAGAAGCGATTAATCAAGAATTATTGGAACCTGCCGTGGCTAAACTCAAACAGCAGGGTAAAAATGGTCTAGTGGTAATTGTCGATAATCTTGACCGCATAGATAATCGTGTCAAACCTTGGGGTCGTCCGCAGCAGGAATATTTATTTGTCGATCAAGGTGAGTTTTTGACAAGGCTTAATTGTCATTTACTCTACACTATGCCCTTGGCTTTGAAGTTTTCCAACGATTACGGAATGCTAACTCAGCGTTTCCCAGAAGACCCCAAGGTGTTACCGATGGTACCTGTACAAAAGACTGATGGCAGTGTTCATACAGAGGGAATGGCACTCATGCAGCAGATGGTACTTGCTAGAGCTTTTCCTGATATAACACCAGAGGAGCGTTTAAATAAAGTTACCGAGATTTTTGATAGTGCCGCTAGCCTAGAACGCTTATGTAAAATGAGTGGTGGTCATGTGCGCGATGTGCTGAGGCTGCTAAATACCTGGATTATGGAAGAGATGAGTCTTCCCTTAACCGGTGAAACTTTAGAGGAAGTGATTCGTTCTCGGCGGAATGAAATCATGTTACCGATTTCTGATGATGAGTGGCAATTGTTACGTCATGTCAAAGAAAGGAAAAAGGTGAGTGATGACCACGGATATCAAAAATTGATCCGCAGTCGGTTTGTCTTTGAATATCGGGATGGTGGCCAGTCTTGGTTTGATGTTAATCCCATCTTGGCTGAAGCCAGAGAGTTGCAGTAAAGTATCTTTCGCTTACCCACTCACCCGCCTGGGAATAAATTCCCAGGCTAATAGCTAAAGTCCTCTCAAGAGGACTAATAATTCCTTCCAGTCCACTTATAGTGGACTTCAGCTATTAGCCTTGCACTTAAGTGCAAGGCGGGATATGTTAACTCAACGTCAAAATATCTGGTAAAAATCCGCACCTGAAAAGCATATTAGCTCTATGAGTCCACAGCAACCACCAAAAGATGACCATGTAAACAACGAGCGCTCTCTGAAACAATTAGCTTGGGCGATCGAATCCTCTGTGGGTCAGTTTAAACTGATATTGGCACGGTGTAATTATGCTAGCTTGCGCGATCGCCTCATCCAAAGATTGCAAGAAATTTGTCAAGTTGAAATTCGTGTCTTGACGGTGCAGCAATCTCACAGGACTCTTTATACTGCGATTCAGGAAGAATTCGGCGCAGAAATACCAGCCTGTGTGATGGTTGTGGGTTTGGAATCAGTGCAGAATTTGTCTGTGATGTTAACTTCTGCAAATCAGGTGCGAGAAGATTTTCGCAAGAATTTTGCTTTTCCCTTAGTCTTGTGGATTGACGATGAAATCTACAAACAACTAATACAACTTGCGCCAGATTTAGAAAGTTGGGCAACTACGAGAAATTTTGCCATCTCAACACAGGAATTAGTAGATTTTATCATCCAAACAGCTAATCAATGGTTTAGTAATAACTTAAAAATTAGCGTAGATGAATATATCAAACTGGAAAAGGAATTAGAAGCGGCGCAAATATATTTAATTAAAAGTCCAGATGTTTATAATTTGGAAATGCAAGCTAATTTAGAATCTTTGTTAGGTTTTATTAAACAGGTAAATAATCAAAAAGATTCGGCGTTAGAGCATTATCATAAAGCTTACAAACTTTGGCAGCAAACTAATAATTTAAAATTGCAGGGAAAAATCCTCGGTGAGATTGGCTTTTGCTATTATCTCAAAGCTTTTAAACATCAAGATATCACTCATCCAGATTGGCAAGCAACTTGGCATTATATTCAAGAATATATTAATTTTATTTACCAGTTCAACAGTCCAGATTTAATTGCTAGTGCAGTAGTTAAATTTGGTGATATCATGCGAGACTTGCAACAGTGGGAAACCTTGGGGAGTCTTTCGCAACAAGCTTTAGTAATCCATCGAAATCACAACCAGCTAAGAGAATTAGCCAAAGATTACGGTTTTTTAGCTGAAGTGGCTTTGGCTCAAAATAATTGGGTTCAAGCAAATCAGTTAGTTAAGCAAGCCTTGGAAGTTTTTGCGGCAATTCATAATCAGCAATCAGCAAATATATCAGAGATTTTATCAGATATCCCCGAAAGGGTTTTAGAATCAAAAGATTTGAGCTTATATCAGTTTATTTTAGGTCGTTCTCAATACCATTTAGGTGAAATTAAACAGGCAACTCTCAGCTTAGAAAATGCTAGTGATGTCGGTAATCCTCTAGAAGATGTCAAGCTTTACTTGGATATTCTCAGGTTTTTGCAGCAGCTTTACTTTGAGCAGAAAGAATATCTCGAAGCATACAAAATTAAACAGCAACAGCATTCCATTGAACAGCAATTTGGCTTGCGGGCTTTTATTGGTGCGGGTAGGTTAGAAGCTACAAAACAGGCATTTGTCGAGACATTGCGCTCAAATTCTCCCCAAGGGAATATTGCCCCAGAAATTGCTGCATCTGGTCGCCTATTAGATGTAGAGCGTTTGATTGAACGCATGGGTCGCCCTGATTATAAGTTGATAGTAATTCATGGGCAATCGG
>NZ_JAYGHD010000156.1:0-7891 GCF_034932245.1 Nostoc sp. UHCC 0251 | reverse complement strand
TTCATCGCGTCTCTACAAATGGTCTATTTGTCGCATTCTTTTTTCAAATTGGTATGACTTCTGAATTTTTCTTCAAGAGTTTGCCTTAGCGTAGACCAACCCAGGCATCGCCGCCCCAACTAATCTATATGTAACAGGTATTTTGTTAAATTTTTCAGTTCAGTAATGAATTTGATTAATTGTCAGGATTATCAATAAAAAGTATTTTATAAGTAATCATTTTTTGCAACATTATTAAACTCAGAACCCTACGCCTAAAAGCTATGAAATTTTTAAGTAATAATGTTGACTTTACCAGTGTCAATATCGTAACAAGCACCAACAATTTTTAGTTTTCCTTCATCGATCAATTTAGCTAAAATTGTTGAGCTTTCCTGTAATTTCTCAGCTTGATACTGGATATTAGCTATAACTGCATTCTGCATATTATCGCCCGTTCTTAACTTTACCCTTTCTACAGATGGTTTGATACCCTCAATAATCAAACCCATTCTGCCAGGAAGTGGTTCGTTTTTGATTGCTTCTGCGACAGCACCGCATCTTTTATGACCCAAAATGACAATTAACTGCGAACCTAACACTGTTGTAGAATATTCGAGACTACCTATAACCGTGTCACTGGCGACATTACCAGCAACTCGCACGACAAATAAATCTCCAAGTCCTTGATCAAAGATGATTTCCGCAGGTACTCTAGAATCTGCACAGCCCAATATAGCGGCAAATGGATACTGAGCTTTAGCAACTAATCGCAGATGTTCTAGTGATTGATCAGGATATTTACGTTTTTGAGTGATAAATCTTTGATTACCATCGAGTAAGCATCTGACGGCTTGATTCGGACTGACTGGATTAGGGTTAACTGGGTGAATATCAGCAACAGTAGTTTGCTCTGGATTCCAAAAACTATCACCAAAAGCAGTAGCCGCAATACCTACCACACTAGCAAATTTTAAGAAATCACGTCGCCCTATAAATCCATTAATTCGACTCATCAATCTACCTGAAAACAAAGCTGTTCTCAGGAAGATATCAGACTTAAGGAAGATGTTAGAGTACCTGATTACACGATTTAAGAGTCATTTAACATTCACATATAAAAATAAAATCGCATTTGTTAACTTACTTGCTTAGGTAGGCAATAGTAAAGAGGACAGATGCTTTTTTAATACATCCTTTTTTGATTGTAAAAGAATAAAATTCGTATCAAAATACAAAAATATCTATTGTTTGTATTTCCTGTCTATTTTGGGAACACTTAATATAGTACTGGCTATAGATATGGCTTTTTTAAACAAAACAAACTGGAATTTCCTACGTAAAAATGCTCCAAATAGCTCTGGGATAGATCCATCTGTTTCCAGCCAACAACCTCTGGTGCAGAAACAACCTGCAACACCATCAACTCCCAAAAACCTTGCTGAATTAGAGCATGAAATGGAGTTACAAAGGCGGGTGCTTAAAACATCCCCTCAGCAAGTGCATAGCAAAGCCAAGCGCGGTATAGGTAGTAGACTTATTTGGACAGTAATACTTATAGGCATTCCTGGTGGTGTAATTTGGGTGGCTAACCAACCTTACCCGGTGATTCGCCGTCCGGTGATGCTCCATGCACCTTTTTTGTTGCTACCCAGCTATATAAGTATGGATAATCATTATCGACAGGCGTTGGTATTAGTTGAACAAGCTGAACAGTTGATTGAAAAAGCTACTAGTCCTGCTGATTTGGCTTTGGGAGAACAGAAGTTGCAAGAAACACGACAACATATAGATCAGTTACCAACTTCCTTTGTCAACGATTGGTCACAATATAAATATTGGTGGTACGACTCGCGCTTTAGCATCTACGGTTTTAATGCATTTCGGAGTCAAGTTGGGCAGCTAGAAGCTAAGGTTTTTCAGGAAAAGAATGCTCAGTCTTTGCTTGCCGATAATATGCAGAGCCTCTTAAATGCAAAACAGCAATATGAACGCGCTAAAACAGTAACTGATAAACAGACTGCAACAGCTGCTTGGCAAACGGCGCTTAATCAATTTGAGCAGATTCCTAGTCAAACCCTGGCAGGAAAAACTATACAAAATCAACTGGATAATTATAAGCGTGAGTTTCAGCAAGTTGTGGGATTAGCAGCGGCAAACGATCGCATCAGTGCCTTAATCACCGCAGCAAGGCAATTTTCTTGGCAAGCTGCCAAAGCTGGTCAAAATCCACCGCATACCGTAACTGAATGGCAACAGATAGAAAATTTGTGGATAGAGGCAATTGAGCGGCTTAAAGAGATTCCTTCAAAAGACGTGGCTGGTTATACTGAGGCACAGAATTTATTAGCAATTTATAAGGCTAATTTAGGTCAAGTTAAGGTAAGACGGCAAGCTGAGGCAGATGCTGTGGAGGCTTTGGAAAGGGCGCAACGAGAAATTGCAAGTTTGCTGGCTTCAATTCCTACTGATGCTCATGATATGCAGCGCAATCGGGTGTTGAGCCAATTACAAAGTATTATTAATCAATTAGAAAAGGTGCAAAATGGCACAACAGCCTATCTGAAAGCTCAAGAGTTACTACTATCGGCAAATCATAAATTAAAGCAGCTACAGGCTAAATAAATGGTAGCGATCGCTTTAGCCAATACTTCCGCCAAAAATTTTTGCAACATAATTAATCGGCTATGAAAGCGTAAAGTTATACGCCCCTACCTGTGTATCAGGTATTTCATGAAATGGTATAAGTCCATTTGTACTATGTGTTTTCTGTTTGAATTTTAGCCAGTTGTATTGAAGCGGTGACGCTCACTTTGCTTGTTTACTGCATCCAACCCTAAAAGGGTAAGTTTACAGAGCGTGGGCGTCAACAACTGGCCATTGGGTGGGATTTTTGAGACGGGAATAGATCCCTTGTAGAATTTTCTCAATGTCCCAGTAACCCTGCTGATATGTCAATTAAAACTGCAATAGAAAAATTTTGGGTGCCAAATTGCCAAAACCACTCAATCAATTTTGATTGGGTAAACATGAGCGTTTTTATACCATGAGAAAACACTTTGCATGAGTTGTTGTGACTCAGCAGTATATTAAAAAGTGATTCAAAGCTTTATATATAGGAAGTTCAGTACGCCTTTCGGTTGAATCGAGTTCTGGGAAATCCAATTAATTTGCGTTTTCGTCATTTTTTCCTGAATGAATGTCCTGTTTTACCTTTCTATTCGCTGTAGATGTGATTAGAAACGCAAGGATTATTGGGGAGAATTCTTTGAGCATCGAAAACGACGGTCGCGGCAGTGGCAGGAAATCTTATAGCTTTTGTATTAGTTTATAGATAGCGTAGGCGCACACCAACCTAGGCACGCTATCGCCTGGTGAAGTTTCCTCATTACAGTGGTGTTATGTTGAATGGGGGCAAGAGTGATTAAAGAGCGTTAATGTCTTTTACCTGCTCCCAGATATAGCTCACCCACTTTAGGGTCATTCAACAGTTCTTGACCAAGGCCGGAAATAGCATCGCGTCCAGACTCCAGTACATAGCCGCGATTAGCCATCTCTAAAGCCTTACGGGCATTTTGTTCTACTAATACGATCGCAGTACCCGCCTGATTAATTTGTTTAATCTGCTCAAACACTTGTGTCACCAGAATCGGGGACAAAGCAGCAGATGGTTCATCCAAAATCAGCAAACTAGGTTCCAACATCAAAGCTTTACCCATTGCTAGCATCTGGCGTTCTCCTCCAGAGAGAGTACCAGCGCGTTGACGACGGCGATCGCTTAGTCTAGGGAACATAGTAAATATTTTATCTTTAATTGGTTTCAGAGGAGCGTTAAGCACAAAAGCACCCATCTCCAAGTTCTCTTCAACACTCAGAGAGGGGAAAACATTGGCGATTTGCGGTACGTAGCACATTCCTCGTTGGACAATTTGATTGGACTTTAGCCCCACAATATTTTCACCTTTGAAGGTAATTGTGCCTGTGTGGGGGATCAAAAGCCCAAAAATTGCTTTTGCTAAAGTAGATTTACCAGCACCGTTGGGGCCAATCACAGTTACCAATTCCCCTGGTGCAACCTGGAAATTCACACCTTGCAGGATATCTACATCTTTGATATATCCAGCGTGGACATTTTGGACATCTAATAAATAGTCATTTGTCATTTGTTATTTGTCATTTGTCGTTTGTCAACAGTCAAGTCAAAAATAACTATTGACTGTTGACTATGGACTATTACGGAGTTTTTTGCAACTCCGGCCGTTCTTCTGCAAGAATTGCCCCTTCTACTGGGCAAACTTGGAGACATATACCACAGTCGATACAAGTGGCAAAGTCAATCCAGTACCAATCGGTTCCCTTAGCATTTTTGCCTGGGCCATCATGAATACAAGCAACTGGACAGGCATCTACGCAGTCAGCTACGCCTTCACAGACTTCTGTAACAATTGTGTGCGGCATGTTTTTGATTCCCTCTTTTCTGTATCGGCTATTTCTAGCCTAGCAGGGGAGTGGGGGGCCAGGGAGCAGGGGGAGCAGGGGAGGCAGGGGAAGAAGAATTATTGATTAATGCCCAATGCCCCATGCCCCATGCCCCATGCCCATTAACGCAATGGTTCAATTTTTGGGGAGCCATCGGGCTTGATCCAAGCAATTTGGGCAATACCGCGATCGCGTGCGTATTGGCGAATAGCGTCTGCATCTCTTCCCCCCAAATCAATTTCTACCCGCACTAAATCAGTAGAATCTCTGAGCTTTTGCGCGTAGGCAAAGGCGGCGGCGTTAGCATTCGCTGTCTCTGGTACTACTAAACAGTTACTCGCTGGGGTTTCCTGTGGCAATTGCTGTGTAGATAACAAAACTTGGTATAAATCTTCGATACTTAGTCCAAAACCGATACCAGGTATATTTTCTCCTTGGGGATGATATAGCCCCAAAAGCTGGTCGTAGCGACCACCACGCCCTAAAACTCTGGCTTGGGATTCAGTATCGTTGACAACTTCAAAGACAATACCAGTGTAGTAGTCTATGGTCTGGATCAGGCTGAGGTCGAGAATTAACGGAAGTTTTTTCTCTGATTCCAGTAATTCTACTAGGGATTTGAGGTTATTTACTGCCTCTCGCTGTTCTTCATCTAAATCCAAACTACTGACTTTTTGTAACACGTCTGCACTTGGGCCGCGCAAATCCATGATGATTTGGGCGCGATCGCGTAGTTTGTCACTTAGGGGTAAAGTATCTATAGTAATGCGGTCAAGATGAGCGATCGCACTACGAACTTTATCCTGTAAATTAGCAGGAAAAGCACTCAGGAGCGATCGGGTAATTCCCGCCTCACCTAAAATTAAATGCCATTCGCGCAACCCCAGTGCTGCTAAACAATCTGCTACTAACAGTAGTACTTCCGCATTTGCTAGCAAGCCGCCAGCACCTAATAATTCCACTCCAGCTTGATAAAATTCTTGCTGGCGATTGTGTCTACTTTCCCAAGTGCGGCGAAACACGTTAGCGTTGTAGTACAACCGTTGCGGATAAGTTGCATTTGCCATGCGAGTGACAACGGTGCGAGCAATGGATGCTGTTAATTCTGGACGTAGCCCTAATTCATCATCCTCACCATTTTGTAATTGAATCACCATCTGGCGCTGGATTGCTTCCCCTGCCATCAGGGTATCCATACGTTCTAAAGTCGAGGTGATAATCCTGTGATATCCCCAACGGTCAAACACCTGCTGTAACCGATCTTCAATCCAGCGTTTTTTCTCTACATCCAAGGGTAATAAATCCCTGGCTCCCGCTGCTGGTTGATACACCATTATTTTTTCTTCCCACCAAACAAACCACCGAACAAACCACCACTACCAGATTTATCTGGTTGCTTATCTCCATTATTGGGGGATGAAGTCACCTTATGATCATTAGGTTGTTGTCCTAAAGCCTTATCTATTTTTGGTTTCCATTGCAATGCTGCTTGATCGTTGGGGTCTAATTTGAGAGCATTGTCGAAGTGGATTTTTGCCATTTTTAGCTGATTTTGCTTCAAATAGACCATTGCAATTAAGCTATGGCAGTGACTATTTTTAGGTTCTAGCTTCAGGGCATCCTGCAACTCTACTTTGGCTTGGGCAAATTGATTTTTGTCAATCAAAGATTGAGCGCGACGAATATACTGTTCTACAATCGAGTCTTCTTTTGGTGGCGCTGGTGGTGGCGCTGGTGGTGGCGCTGGTGGTGGTGTGCTTGAGTTAACTTTAGGTTGAGCAGGTGGCGGTGCTGCTGATGCTTTACCCGAACTCCGCATTAAATAGACTAAATTCAACTCACTAACTTGGGCAATGACTTGCAGTGCTTGATCTAAAGAATCATATTGGGTTTCGCCAATTTTAGCGATCGCACTTTTATAAAAATGATCGATATTAGGGGCATTAGCTAACTGTTTAGCCAATTCGGTGTTGAGAGTCACCGAAGTAGATTCTTGTACCAGACGCTTGCCAATTTGCGACAAAATTAAAATATATTCCGTGCGAGTGCGATCGCCACACAGTTTTTCGTAAGCTGGGTTAACCAGCTTTGATAACAATTCGTTCCCTAGCTGTTTCTGTTCAGCACTTTCAGTACAACTACTGTCTGGGTGCAAACGGCGGGCGATTTTGAGATAGCGTTTGCGAATTTCTTTGACATCCGCATCCACTGGAACGCACAAAACTGCGTGATGATCTATGAAATCATATTTAAATAGTCCACGATCTATTTTGAAAGACATATAGAGGATTTGCACCAAAGGAGCAGTTAGATTTTGTTTAGTTTACCCAAAGTTGAAGGGAAAGCTTCCAGGTGCTACACCCAGGGAGCAACGCGAAAAAGTGAGATCATCGTCTAATGAGCAGGGGGAGCAGGGGGAGCAGGGGGAGCAGGGGAAGCAGGGGAAGCAGGGGAAGTAGGGGAAGTAAAGAGAAAATACTAATAACTTTTACTACTAAAATAGTTCAAAATACACTTAATTTCTTTCTCTCCCCCTGCCTCCTCTGCCTCCTCTGCCTCCCCTGCTTACTCACCTCACAAAATCGCATTGCTCCCCTACACCCATGCTGATAGTGGTGGAACTTGTAACAGTTCGCTACTGAGGGAGTCGTGAATATAACCATTTGTTGCGAGAATTCTACCTGACTCAATTTTGACGGGAGTACCATCGTAGGCAGTGACTTTGCCCCCAGCTTCTTGTAACAAAATTATCCCGGCGGCAATATCCCAAGGAGAAAGCCCTCGTTCCCAATAACCATCGACGCGTCCACAGGCAACATACGCCAAATCTAGCGATGCGGAACCGCTACGTCTGACTCCTTGGGTAAGATGGGTGAGGTGGCTAAATTCTGCGTAGTTATTATCAGAGGTTTCGCGGCGATCGTAAGCAAATCCTGTCACTAGTAAGCTTTTACTCAATTCAGATGTTACCGAAACTTTGATAGGGCGACGGTTCCGGGTTGCTCCCAAGCCAGCAGCAGCCCGGAATAGCTCATTGTGGAAGGGGTCATAGATTACACCAAGTTGAGGAACGCCATTAATTAACAGTCCAATGGAAACGGCAAAAAATGGGTATTGATGAGCGTAGTTGGTTGTGCCATCTAGAGGGTCTATTGCCCAAAGGTATTCATTTTCTTGATTACCTAATTTCCCTGATTCTTCAGCAAGGATAGAGTGATCGGGAAAGTGGCGGCGCAAAATTTCTAAAATTACTTCTTCTGAGGCTTTATCAGCAGCGGTGACTAAATCACCAGGGCGACCTTTTTCAATAATTGCATCTTCTAATTTACCTAAGTAACCTTGCAAAATTACACCAGCAGCTAAGGCCGCTTCGGTAGCAATATCTAGAAAAATTTGTAGATTAGTCATTAGTTATTAGTCATTTGTCATTGGT
>NZ_JAYGHD010000155.1:0-8023 GCF_034932245.1 Nostoc sp. UHCC 0251 | reverse complement strand
TTTTTTTTTACCTGTTCAATTAAACTGGATGGTAACAATTCTCTCAGTAGTGGCAGCCAATAATTCAATGTATCATTTGCTGTGGACTCACTTACTCCAAACTGGATGCCGTTGGTACGAAACCTCAGTCAGAAATTTTATTGTTGGCTTACTGGAGCAAGAAACTCATCTCATCCCCTGAAAAGTCAAGTTTGCAGCAAATTATCAATAGAGGATTTGAAACTCAAGCAAAAGAACGGGTAAAAGGCAGCATGAAGGGACAGTTACTACTGCTGGAATTCGTGATGGAAAAAAATAGTAACCATTTACTATACCTGTCAGACATTATTCTGAGGGTAAATTAATGAGTCGCAAATCCAAATTTTTTATTGCACGCGCTGATCGGCGATTAGGCGATCGCTACGAACTCCTTGAATGTTTAGGAGATGGTACTTACGATTGGGTTTGGCGATCGCATTTAGACAAGTTGCTAATACTCAAATAGATTATCGACCCATGCGTATCTTGTCACATCGGCAGCAACCTTCTGAAGATTGGTCAACCCAGGCTTTACGGTTGTTAGAAGCAAGAGCCTACTCTCAACTAGAAAATTTAGCACATTTAGAGTTTGAAAGTAGCTCTGACCCTCATGCTTTCTTACTGATGATCACCGCAGCATACAGAGACGGAAGGTATTTTGATTGCTTAAGAGATATTGAAGCACATCCATACTTGTTAAATGCCGATTCTCCTTTAAGAGGCGATCGTTGTCGCATTGGATTAGCTGCATATATGCAAACGCGGCAAATTCATCAAGCTTTTGAAATGGTAGAAAAGTGTTTAGCAATTGAGGGTCTTTTGCCAGACCTGTTACTTAAAAAAGCTTCACTTTTGGGTTTACAGGCAAGGTATGAAGATGCCGCGAAGATTTTGTTATTGTTGAATCGCGAACGCCCAAACTATCCTGCCATCCTTAAACGCCTTGTGTTGGTTTTTGAGCAATTGAGAGATACAGGTAAAGCTGTTGCCTTTTTGCAAGCGTATGCAAAAATACTACCTAAGTTTATGACGGCTACTTAATTTATTGGGCATACGTAGAGAGGGTAACTAATTGTTCTTCAGTAATCGCGACTAAGTAAGTGTGTTGGAGAATTCCAAGTATGTAACGAAATATAAATTTAGGCAATACCTTAGAAATTCTTTATTTCACGGTTTTGACAAAACTAAACATATATCGGTTTTATCCTGCCTACCTATTTACTTGAGATCAGAATTTTACATAGATTCTGAAATTCTGATTTCTTGATCCAAGTTCCCATCTGTACCAGTTGGTTTCCAAGTTTATTCTCTAGTTTCCAAGTTTATTATTCAGTTTCCAACTTTATTCTCGTTTTACAACCTATAGCTGATAAGAAGCAGTCAAAGCTACTGCCAAAGCATCCGCAGCATCATCAGGCTTGGGAATTTCATCTAAATCCAACTCCCGCGCCACCGCTTCTTGCACATCTAACTTATCAGCATTGCCATAGCCTGTTAAAGCTTGCTTAATTTGAGCAGGAGTAAACTCTACATAGGGAAGACGACGCTGACCCAACACCAAAATGAGTACACCCCGCGCCTGTGCAACCAGGATTGTACTTGACATACGATAGAAGAATAGTTTCTCGATCGCAACCAAATCTGGTTGAAATTCCTCCATTACGGTGTGTAAATCATCGAATAAGGTACATAGGCGCTGTCCCATTTCTACATCTGCCGACGTTTTGATTACTCCAAAATCAAGCATATTTACTGTAGTCTCTTGTACTTTTTTAGGATTTTGTATGCAAGTAATTACCCCAAATCCTAAAATTGCCAGTCCTGGATCTAATCCTAAAATTCGTTTTTCCATCAAATTCACTTTTACCAACCCAGGATATTGTTTAACTAGAAATACTGGCAATCTTGACCACTTGTTCTTAGTCTAATGGGATTGACAAATATAATAGTTTCACGCCTAGTGTTTTAAACCAAGTGGTGTACATTTTCTGTTAATTATTATTTGTAGCACTGCTCCAAATTAGGTATGTCAATTGGTTTTCTCAGACAAGCCCTCAACGCCCTGCAAAAGCAGTCGCGTTCTCGTACTTCCTATCGGGTTAACCAGTGGTTCAAATGGTTATCCCCTGGACTATCGGTAAAACGTTGGTTGTTGATCAGCATTGGGGGTGTACTGCTGGCGAGTTTGGGTTTAGCTATCTGGATTAAGCTGACCCCAATTTTTTGGATGATTGAGTTGTTTAGGGGTTTCCTGGGAGTAATCACCAACATTTTACCCAACTATATCAGTGGGCCTTTAGTACTGCTTTGCGGCTTGCTGTTAGTGCTTTGGGGGCAAACTCGCACTGTCGGCTCAATTACTAAGGTACTAAGAGCAGAAGGCGGAGAGGAACTCATTGATGTCTTGTTGGCCCATCATCGATTGTACCGAGGCCCGAAAATAGTGGTAATTGGCGGTGGTACGGGACTTTCTACGTTGTTGAGGGGACTGAAAACCTACAGCGCTAATATTACTGCTATTGTCACTGTCGCCGATGATGGTGGCTCTTCTGGGCGGTTGCGTCAAGAATTTGGAGTGCTACCACCAGGGGATATTCGCAATTGTTTGGCTGCTTTAGCAGATGAAGAAAAGTTATTAACAGAATTGTTTCAATACCGTTTTCGGGCTGGAGATGGGTTAACAGGTCACAGTTTTGGTAATTTGTTTTTGACGGCAATGAGCGACATTACTGGAGATTTAGAACAAGCAGTTGCAGCCAGTTCTAAAGTGCTAGCGGTACGGGGACAAGTACTACCAGCAACTCTCAGTGATGTTCATCTTTGGGCAGAATTAGCCGATGGTCGCCGCATTGATGGGGAGTCTAGCATTCCCAAAGCTGGCGGTAAAATTGTCAAAATTGGCTGCATTCCAGCTAATCCTCCGGCGGTACCAGCAGCTATTAAGGCACTTAAAGAAGCTGATTACATCATTATTGGCCCAGGTAGCCTGTATACAAGCTTGATTCCTAATTTATTAGTACCAGAAATTGCCGATGCGATCGCTCAAACAGATGTCCCCCGTATTTATATCTGCAATATAATGACTCAACCAGGAGAAACTGAAGGCTACACTGTTGCAGATCACATCAGAGCAATTGATGCTGCTTGTGGGGAAAGACGGCTATTTGATGCTGTACTGATACACAAAAAAGCCCCCTCAGAGCAATCGCTCATGCGTTACGCTCAACAAAACTCCCATCCTGTCTTTCTGGATAGAGAAGCTGTCACTCAGCTAGGGCGAAGGATTGTTCCAGCTAATGTTTTGTATGAAGATGAAACGGGTTTTGTCCGTCACAATCCGCAGAAACTAGCACGAGTGTTGTTGCGGTGGTACGGTAGAGGTCAGTCCCTCCGGGGAATTCAAAATTCAAAATTCAAAATTCAAAATTCAAAATGAAGAAAAATGAAAATTTGTCATTGGTCATTTGTCATTAGTGAATAACCAATGCCCCATTCCCAAATTATGAAAATTTTCCTTGCAGATACAGAGGCGACGCTACGCTTAGGTATGACTCTCGGTGAATCCCTGACCCCTGGTAGTGTAATTTTACTAGAAGGTGATTTAGGCGCTGGTAAAACTACCCTAGTTCAAGGTATTGGCAAGGGTTTGGGAATCACTGAACCTATTGTCAGTCCGACTTTCACTCTGATTAATGAGTACACGGAAGGACGCATCCCCCTTTATCACCTAGATTTATATCGCTTAGAACCACAAGAAGTTGCAGCCCTAAATTTAGAAAGTTATTGGGAAGGTGTTGAAGTCATACCAGGAATTGTGGCAGTTGAATGGGCAAAACGATTGCCCTACAAGCCAGATAGCTATTTAAGTGTGAGTTTGACTTATGAGCATGGGGGTACTCGTCAAGTCGAACTTCTACCCTTCAATTGTGCCATTAGCGAAGTCATTGCCGCGATTTAAGAACTTCACACTCGTTCTATCTGCCACTACCACGCTCACCACTGTAAATCACTAACATTGTTATCTCAACCCAAAATAAATGAAAAAACTTTGTAACAGCAGCTTTATTACTGCAATAATCAGTTTTTTAACTGATTTAGATAGAGTATGAATTAAGAAAATCTAAACTGTTGTTGGGTTAAATGAGAGTTTTCACAGAGCTTAGTCAGCTTGGTTTAACCCGATTGTTTCTCTACTGTCATTAAGAGAAACAATCTGGATTATTTAGCAGCCAAAGCTAGTAGAGAAAGTTAAACAACATCAAGCTCTGTAGAAGTTGTCTAACTTTTCCTTAGACTCAATATACCCAAAGCAAAGTCATAATATATACAGAATAATACTGATTTATAAAATGTTTAAAAATTAATTTAAGTAATTTTAAATAGCAATAAATTATTTTATTTACATCTGTAATTCACACTGATATTAATAAAGCTTTAAATAAAACATCTCGTATTTCTACGATAATTATGTAGAAATACGAGATGTTTTTCCTATATTAATTGGCACTATAGGACTCATATTTGATTGCTTAAAAAAAACTCAGCACACTTTTATTCCTTTTTACCTGTTTCCTATCTCTACGAGTGATTTAGGAACCAAAGACGCTCGATAGCGCAGCGTAAAGCCTGCGGCATGGCTTCTCTACGAGACGCTACCGCGAACGCTTAGAGCGACGCAGGAGCGTCTGACTCGCTACCGCTTCTCTACGAGACGCTACGCGAACGCTATCGGATTCCTATAAGATGTCTACGTAGATGCACTAGTTAACTTTAATGAAAGAGGCGATCGCCTCTTTTATTGGAGAACCGGAGTCGTCTCTGGTATAGTACGTAAGACCTTTAGCAATGAATGCAGAAGTAGTATTTATTAACTGCTCAATAATCTCCGGATTAGTGTTATCTATTTCTTCAGTGACTTTTTTCCCTGTAAATTGGTTTTTTCGATCTTCTGGAGCTAATACAATGCGGGGATCTTTATAAGTCTCTTTTGGCTTGGGTTTAAATGTTTCATTTAAGTTAAACTGAAGCCGTAAATAACGTTTAGAATCGTATCCACCCATAATTTGTCGGCAAATAGTACTATCAATCTCAGATGTAGGTTCCATAAATATGTTAGTCAGATTTTGTACCCAGTCTAAGCCTCTCCATTTGCTTATTTGCTTATATTGATATGGTTCACCAGTTTGACCTGTGCCAATAGAAAGGATAGAAATATCTTCCAATCGTAGATTATCCAGTTTATATTTTTGCTTGATTGTTGGAGATACTGAAGACTGACTAATCCTCATAACTAAACTCAAAGCTGCCAGAGCAGGGTTATTAGCAGAAACTCCTCCATCAATATGTGGAAATTCCCAATCACCAAATTTTTCTTTATCTACAGGTTCTAATTTATATGGTGGAAAAAAAGTAGGGGCTGAGGCAGAAGCGGTACATATCTCCCATAAGTAACAGTCATCGTACCATCTATCTCCTAGATCAGGATGACAGTTTGTAAAAAAGGTTGTATTACGATATAGCGTATCGTAAGCAAGAATTAAGAGAATAGGTTTTTCAATATCCTTTATTTTTGTGGATTTATACGCATCTTTAAGGACGTTAATAATTCCATTATGAGAATATTTAGATGTTGAAAATACATCAATAATTGATTTTATGAGGGGCGGAAAGTTTTTATAGCGCTCTTTTCTATCCAGAGGAAAGATATCTTTACCTCTATCTTGATATAGTTTAATGAGTTCATTACTTTCCTTTCCTACAGCAATCCCTCCTGCTAATATTGAACCGGTAGAAGTGCCAGCAATCAGATCAAAGTATTCGTGTAAGAAGTTTCCTTTGCCCTGATTTCTAATTTCTTGTTCTACTTGTTGAAGTATTCGTGCTGCAACGACACCACGAATACCGCCACCGTCTAAAGCCAAAATTTTGAAGGACATAGTTATTCTCTTTGATTATTTTTATAGTTATGTTTCTGGGAACCAGCATCATGAGATAAATCGCAATACCGTTCTATTAGCTTGTTTACTCTTATCCGGCTGGAAGATACCTCAGTTTTTTTACGTAGACGCAGACTCCTAGTACCGCAAGGCGGAGTCGAAGTGTCAAAAGTCAAAATAAATACAACGTCAGCGTTTTGTTGATTTGGAATGGTTTGTTTATTTCCGCCGCGCTGTACTAGGTAGAAGCAAGCTACGCAAAGCGTATTTCAGAGAAGAACGCTTTGTAGGTAAAAGAGGAATAAATAGGTAATTTTATAGCGGGAAGGAAGTAGTTATTGAAGATTTGGCTTGAGACATTTATAAATAAATTCAGGGTTTCAAGTTGCACTTTTTGATACAACGACAAGTCAATACCCTTTGGTTAAAAGGGTAAAGGAAGAAAAATAAGAATTTTCGCCTTTTAGCTTTAACTAAACCGCATTGGTCTAGTCTTGACTCTGGATAGATAAAAATCTTGCCAGTTCAAGTATGGCTTTGATGTATAATTTTTTGTTAACTACGTAAGCTTCAATAAATATTTCCTTATAAGAAAGTTAAAGCTTGACCCCGCACTTGCGTATTTACCTGGCCTTTGTCATAAACTACTTCACCACCAACAATAGTGGTTGTAGCCCAACCGGTGAGGTTCCAGCCTTCAAAGGGACTCCAACGGCATTTGGTTAAAAGTTCCTCGCGCCGGACTGGACGGTATGTATTTAAATCTACAAGCACTAAATCAGCATCATAACCAGGTGCGATCGCTCCTTTATTGGGAATACCATAAGCCACAGCGACATTTTTTGACATCCAGTTAACAACTTGAGCCACAGTACATTTTCCCTCCATCGCCGCAGTTAACATCAAAGCCAGCGAAGTTTCTACCCCAGGCATTCTCGAAGGAGTATTAGGATATTCTTGAGCTTTTTCTTCTAAGGTGTGCGGCGCGTGATCTGTAGCGATGAAATCAATCACACCATCGCGTAAAGCTTGCCAGAGAACTTCGTTATCGTGGGGCGATCGCAACGGTGGATTCATCTGTGCTAAAGTACCAATCTGCTCATAAGCACTGGTATTCAACAGCAAATGCTGTGGCGTTACTTCAGCTGTTACCCAACTAGGTTTCTCCTGACGCAGCAAATCTGCTTCTTCGGCAGTTGACATGTGCAGAATATGCAGACGACGGTGATATTTTTGAGAAAGTTTTAATGCTAGTTGGGTTGCCAGCAAAGCCGCTTGATTATCTTGAATTTGTGAGTGAACGGCTGGATCGTGGATGTTGGCAAACTCTTGGCGACGTTGGTTGATTCTAGCTTGGTCTTCGGCATGAACGGCAATCAAGCGATCGCCTTTGGCAAATATCGCAGATAGGGCTGTTTCGCCATCAACTAACAACTGGCCATGCATCGACCCCATGAAAATCTTAATTCCTGGTGTTGGCTTTGCTAAAAGCAAATCTGGGAGATTCTCTGGTGTTGCCCCAATAAAAAACCCATAATTTACCAAGCACTTTTGTGAGGCACGTTCTAGCTTGTCATCTAAAGCCTGCTGTGTGGTTGTCAGGGGGCGCGTATTAGGCATTTCTAAAAAGGAAGTGACTCCGCCTTTGGCACAAGCACAACTGGCGGTGAATAAATCTTCCTTGTGTTCTAGTCCAGGTTCCCGGAAATGTACCTGCGGATCGATAACTCCCGGCAACAAAGTTAACCCTTCTGCGTCAATTTCAGTGGCTAGTGCCGTTTGGGAGATTTCTGGGGCAACTTCGACTATCTGGCGATCGCGGGTCAACACATCCCCAATCATCAGTTCACCATTGGGTAGAATTATGCGAGCGCGGCGAATCAGTAAAATTTGTGGAGATGACATAGAGTTAAAAAAGTTTAGACAAGGAGCTATGTATTACAGAGAACCATGCTTTTAGGTTAAACTTATTCGCGCCCGGAGTAACCAATTTTTGCCGCGCGTTAAAAAAAAGGTAACTGCCCAGGTAGGAATACCAGGAATATTCCCATGAGGGAAGAAAGATGGTA
>NZ_JAYGHD010000154.1:0-8297 GCF_034932245.1 Nostoc sp. UHCC 0251 | reverse complement strand
CCCAGTCTCCGACTGGGAATGCTGTCCTAGAGGCTCCGCCTCCCTTGCTGGCGGCGGAGCCGCAATTGAAGTGCATTTCCAGCCCAGAGGCTGGAAACGAGATTTGACAAAGCTTTTAGCTTAAGTTGACACCAATGGGCAGTGCCGTGCCCCTACACTTGGGGATATAATTTTGTACCACATCTGAGTGGGAACCGCTATACCGGAAAATCTTTAACCACCCGAACATTGGAAAGCTCAAGTTTCACCTTCTGAACTCGAACGTTGAGCCTTTTTACTCGAACGTTGAGCCTTTTTACTCAAACGTTGAGCCTTTGAACCCGAACGTTGAGCCTCTGAACTCGAACATTGAGCCTTTTAAGATAGAAGATTACCTAGAGTGACAGCGAAATCCAGCTTACTGGATATAACCTGAGAAATATTCCCTAAGCAGGAGATAAACAATAAGACACCTGTCCTATCCTAGTCATTCTATGGCAATAGGAAAAGGAGATGCCTGTAACAAAGCGGCTGGAGATATTAGATTTAATTTGGCAACTTCGGCAGCAACTCAATCTTTCTCAGAAACAGTTTGCTACTAAATTAGAGGTTTCATTAAAAACAGTCAAACATTGGCAGAATAAATATAAAGTGCCTTCATGGATAGCGCTAAAACTAATAAAAGAAATGTTACGGCAGATGGGTGAACCCGGCAAAAGGCTGCTAAACCAGTATTTTCCAGAAGCAGAGTAGGGTTATGGCTCATCAAGTGAGGGCATCGAAATCTAAAAACATTGTTGCTGACAGTAGAGAGCGACTGCTGCACTATGGTATTGCTGTGCTATCCGTTGCCTTAGCACTGGGGGCAACTCTGCTGCTCAATCCATATCTCAATACAATGCCTGCGGCGCTGTTTTATGTTGCGGTGATGGTGAGTGCCTGGTGCGGTGGCTTGGTACCAGGGTTACTTGCTACTGTTTTATCTACTTTGGCAATCAACTACTTCTTTTTCAAGCCACTCTATCCGCAGAGCATTACAAATCTAAGTAGATTAGTACCTCTGGTCGTGTTCATACTGACAGCAGCGTTGATTAGTTCGCTCAACGAATCACGCCGCACAGCCCAACAGAAAGCTGAGGCAAGTCTGAAGTCACTACGCGAAAGCGAGGCAAGATTTGGTCGCTTAACAGAGTCCAATATTATTGGGGTACTTGTGGCTGATCTGAATGGCTTAATCATGGAAGCCAATGATGCCTTTCTACAAATGCTCAATTATACACGCGAGGATTTGCGCTCTGGGAGAATTCGCTGGGGTGAGATTACTCCACCCGAATACATTGAGGTAAGTGAACGAGCAATTGAAGAACTTAGGATTACTGGGAGTTGTAAGCCCTTTGAGCAAGAATACATCCGTAAAGATGGCTCTAAATTTCCCGTCTTAATTGGCTTTGTTAAGCAGGGAGATCGGACAATTATTGGTTTTGTTCTTGACTTGAGCGAACGACAAGTTGCGCTGCGCGAGCGCAAACAAGCTGAAGTTGCCCAGAGTATCCTGCAAATGCTCTTAGAACACGTCCCAGAGGGAATTACAATCGCTGGCGGCCCCCCTGATTTCCCGATCATCGCCAAAAGCAAACTCGCGCAAGAGCTTGTGGGCATACCTGCTGAATCACTCATTGGTAAGTCTTCTAGCGACTACCTCCAGTCCTATGGTCGGTTTTTAGCTGATGGTGTAACGCGCCCCACCCTAGAGCAATTGCCTTTATACCGTGCTACGCGCTACGGTGAAACAATCCGCGATGAGGAATGCGTCATTGAACGTCCTGATGGAAGCCGGATTATAGCCAGCGCTAATGTAGTACCGATTCGGGATTTCCAAGGTAAAATTATCGGTGCAATCAATTGCTGGCGCGACATCACCAACCGCAAGCAGATGGAGGAGGCACTGCGGCAACGAGAAACTGAACTTCGCTTAATTACAGATACACTGCCAGTTCTGATTTCCTTTGTAGATTCAGAGCAACGGTACCGCTTCAATAACCGAGCCTATGAAGAATGGTTTGGGCATTCGACGGCAGAAGTTTATGGAAAGCATCTTTGGGAAGTTTTAGGTGAATCTGCTTATGAAGTAGTTCGTCCTTATGTAGAACGAGTACTTGCAGGAGAGCAGGTTACTTATGAAAGTCAAGTTCCTTATAAAGATGCTGGCACACGCTACATTAATGCTATTTGTGTTCCTCAGTTTAATCAACAGGGAACCATTGAAGGTTATGCGGCGTTGATTACTGACATTAGCGAACAGCAAGCTGCGCTGCGCGAACGCAATCAGGCAGAAGCAGCGTTACGTGAGAGTGAAGCCCGCTTTCGCCACCTTGCAGACACCGCTCCCGTACTAGTCTGGATGTCTGGGACTGACAAACTTTGTAACTACTTTAATAAACCCTGGCTAGATTTTACCGGGCGGACTCTAGAGCAAGAAATGGGCAATGGTTGGACTGAAGGTGTTCATCCCGATGATTTTCAGCGTTGCTTAGATACATACACCAATGCCTTTGATGCCCGACAAAAATTTCAAATGGAATATCGCCTCAGATGCAATGATGGGGAATATCGTTGGGTTTTCGATAGTGGTGTGCCTCGGTTTGCACCAACAGGAGAGTTTCTCGGCTATATCGGCTCCTGTGTTGATATCCACGATCGCAATCTGGCACAAGAAACGCTACGTGATAGCGAGGAGCGATACCGAATTTTAACAGAAGTTTCGCCCCAGGCTATTTGGATGGGCGATAGCCATAGTGGTATTACTTATTGCAATCAATACTGGTTTGATTACAGTGGATTGACAATGGAGCAGACTGCTGGGTATGGCTGGATTGATATCATTCACCCTGATGACTGCGAGCGCGTCTTTAAAACTTCAATGCAGGCTGTTACTAAAGCTACAACCTACGAAGCAGAAATTCGCTTCCGTCGAGTTTCTGATGGTAGCTATCGTTGGCATATTGTCCGGGGTTTGCCATTTCGAGATGCAGCCGGACAGATTATTAAGTGGGTGGGCGTCGCCAGCGATATTCACGATCGCAAAGTTGCCGAAGCCGCCCTGCAACAACTCAACGAAGTGCTAGAGCAACGGATTCAAGAGCGCACAGCCCAACTCGAAGCCGCTAACCAGGAACTCGAATCCTTCTCCTACTCAGTCTCTCACGACTTGCGATCGCCGCTTCGCCACATCGCCGGATTTATAGAATTGCTTCAGAAACGGCATAGCTCAACAACTACATTAGATCAAACAAGTCAGCGTTATTTAAAAATAATTGCAGAAACTGCAAAACAGGCAGGAATACTAATAGATGAGTTGCTCACATTTTCTCGCATGGGGCGCACCGAAATGCGCTACATCAACATTAATATGGAGCAACTAGTGGAAGAAATAAAACGCGATTTGCAAACCCAAACTCCAGAACGCACAATCAATTGGCACATAAAGCCACTGTCAGAAATCCAGGGCGACCCCTCCATGCTGCGGCTCGTCCTTCGTAACCTCATAGACAATGCCGTAAAATATACCCAGACTCGAAACCCAGCAGAAATTACTGTTGGCAGCATTGACAAGGAAAACGAAGTTGTCTTTTTTGTCCAAGATAACGGCGTAGGCTTTAATATGCAATATATTCACAAGCTATTCGGAGTATTTCAACGCCTGCATAGCGAACCACAATTTGAAGGCACAGGTGTTGGTTTGGCAAACGTGCAACGCATTATTCATCGGCATAATGGTCGAGTCTGGGCAGAGGCTATAGTTGACAGTGGAGCCACCTTCTATTTTTCACTACCTAAGTTGTCGAAGAAGGAGGGCAAATGAAAGAACTCAAGCGAATTCTGCTGATTGAAGACAGCGCCAACGATGCAGAATTAATATTAGCCGCCTTATCGGAAAATCATCTCGCCAACGAAGTGGTGGTAGTGCGTGATGGAGAGGAAGCACTAGATTATATCTATCGCCGGGGGCTGTTCCGGTTGCGGATGGAAGGACATCCGGTTGTGGTGCTGCTCGATTTGAAACTACCTAAAATTGATGGGCTAGAAGTACTGGCAGAACTCAAATCTGACCCAGTAATGCGAGTGATTCCAGTGGTAGTCCTAACTTCTTCCCGTGAGGAGCCAGACTTAGTTCGATGTTACGAGTTAGGCGTTAATGCTTATGTCGTCAAGCCTCTTGATTACCATGAGTTTGCCGATGCTATCAAGGGTGTGGGACTTTTTTGGGCAGTTATTAATCAGCCACCCCTTGGCGCTCTACCTCCAGCACCTCATCGTCAACAGGAGAGGAACTGATGAATCTACTCCGTTTCCTGCTTTTGGAAGACAGTTTGTTAGATGCAGAGCTTGCCCAAGCGATGTTAACGGAAGGCGGAATTAATTGCGAACTAATACGAGTTGAAACCGGTGCTGATTTCCTGGCGGCTCTAGAAGCAGAGACTTTCGATTTAATCCTTGCCGATTATGCCCTGCCCTCTTTTGATGGAATTTCGGCTTTAGAAATTGCCCGAAATCGCACTCCTGAGGTTCCTTTTATCTTTGTTTCTGCCGCGCTGGGTGAAGAATTAGCGATCGAAGCCCTGAAGAATGGCGCAACCGATTATGTATTAAAGCAAGGACTAGGGCGATTAGTTCCCTCAGTGCAACGGGCATTGCGAGAAGCCAAGGAGCGCCGGGAGCGCCAGCAAGCAGAAGAGTCCTTACAGAAGAGTGAAGCCAAGTATCGCCGAATTGTTGATACCTCCTATGAGGGAATTTGGATGATTGACTCTCAATCACGAACAGAGTTTGTGAATCAACGGCTTTGTGAGATGTTGGGCTATCCGGCAGAAGAAATGCTTGGTCGTTCTATGTTTTATTTTATTGATCAGGTTGATGGGGTAGCAGCCGAAGAGAAACTGGAGTGGCACAAGCAAGAAGGGAGCGATCTTAAAGAAGCTCGATTGCGCTGCAAAGATGGTTCATATATTTGGACACTGATTTCTGCTAGAGCGATTTTGAATGAACAAAATGAGTTCTTAGGCGCGATCGCTATGTTAACTGATATCACCGATCGCAAACGCACCGAATCAGAACGCGATCGCCTTTTGCTACTTGAGCAAAGAGCCAGAGCAGAAGCGGAGGCGGCTAACCGGATCAAAGATGAGTTTCTCGCAGTACTTTCTCATGAATTGCGATCGCCATTGAATCCGATTCTCGGCTGGGCAAAACTATTGCAGAGCCGTAAATTTGATGAGATATCGCTGCAAAAAGCCCTTCAAACTATTGAACGCAATGCCAAATTACAAGCTCAACTAATTGAAGACTTGCTGGATGTTTCTCGCATTATCCAAGGCAAACTCAATCTCAACATGATGCCAGTCAATTTGGCATTTATTATTGAATCTGCGATGGAAACAGTGCGTTTGGCAGCAGAGGCAAAAACCATTCAGATTGAGACGATGCTCGATCGGAACGGGAAAGTTTTGGGTGATTCAGCCCGTTTACAGCAAGTCCTCTGGAACCTATTATCGAATGCCGTCAAGTTTACAGCGACTGGGGGAAAAGTAAATGTGCAATTGGAGTGTATCGACGCTCAAGTGCAGATTACCGTCAGCGATACAGGTAAAGGCATTCATCCTGATTTTTTACCTCATGTCTTTGACTATTTCCGTCAAGGTGACGGTACAACAACTAGAAAGTTTGGTGGGCTAGGGTTAGGTTTAGCGATCGCTCGTCACTTGGTCGAAATGCATGGTGGAACGGTTTGGGCTGAAAGTCTTGGCGAAGAGCAGGGAGCTATTTTCACAGTGAAGTTACCTCTGCTCAAAGAAAGTGCAACTATCAAGAATGACACAAACCCCGATTCCTCAACTGCCGTTTTAGCCTCTTCTCCCCTCATGGGTTTACAAATCCTGATTGTAGATGACAATGAAGATACCCGCGACTTTTTCAGCTTTGTGCTTGAGGAGTTTGGAGCGATCGTCACTACAGCAGCATCAGGAAATGAAGCATTACAAGCGCTCATCAAGTCAAAGCCAGATATCTTACTTAGCGATATTGGGATGCCAGAGATGAACGGCTATATGCTGATAAAACAGGTGCGTGATCTAGAAGCAGAAATAGGAAGAAAAACTATTCCAGCGATCGCTCTGACTGCTTATGCAGGCGAAATTAATCAGCAGCAAGCACTAAAAGCAGGATTTCAACAGTATATGGTTAAACCTGTAGCACCAGATGAATTGCTCATGGCGATTTCTAATTTAGTCCAATCTACTTAGGTGTTTGTTACAAACCTGAGTAATTAGATGAACCTCGTTAAGGTTACAGATTTTCAACTATTCATCATAGGTAATGCAAGCGTTTCAATTGGGTGGAATACCTTCGCTTTAGGCACAACAATATTGTGTCTCTACCACTAAACACCGCAGTTCAGAGGATGTTTGAAAAATAAGTAATCAGATATTTTGTAGATGATTTCTATGAAGTAGATTTAAGTAGCTGTCAAGTAGTTACGTGTTTGTACTCTATCATAACCTTACAAATCCTCTTAAAATCAACCTAAATTTACTTCCGTAAGGAGTCAGATATGAAGACTTATGACATGTCTCTCATAAAGACAAATGGACTCACGACTTTGTTGGTATTTATCTCAATTATATTTATTTTCACATTAACTCTAATTTTCTCGTTTTTTGAAAATATTGAAGGACTTTCAAATCAACAAAAAATAGAATATATTAATCAAGCATTAACAACTCTTGCGATAATCATTGGCGGATTAGCATTAATTATTAATGCTTATTATACTTCCAGACTCTCTTTTGGTGAGAATCAGAGCCTGTTCACCAAACTCTTTTGTGGGACACTAGCTTGGGAAAACAACATCGTAGCTGGCATTAATAACACCCAAAAAACTCTAGAAGAAATTGTTCCCGAACGTTTTTCTAAAGCAATTGAACAGTTGGGAAATGAAAAAATTGAAACGCGGTTTGCTGCAATTTATGCTTTAGAGCGAATTGCCAAGGATTCCCACAAAGACCATTGGACAATAATGGAAATTCTCGCTGCATTTATCCGCGAGAATGCCCCAGTTCAGAAATATGAGGACGAGTCACAAGACTCATCAAAACTTCCTACAGATATTCAAACAGCCTTGACTGTCATTGGACGACGCGATTCACATAAAGATCCGGTAAATCAGAAACTAGATTTACGCAATACAGACCTCAGTAATGCAGACTTAACAGAAGCTAACCTCTCTAGGGCGATCCTCGTAGGAGCTAACTTACAATGGGTTAATTTTACAAAAGCAAATCTCTCGGAGGCAGACTTATCAATAACCGATCTTTGTGGATCAATCTTCTATGAAGCCAACCTGCAAAAAGCAAACCTCCCAGAAGCCAATCTCCAAGGCGTAGTCCTCAGAAAAGCGAACCTCTCGAAGGCAATTCTTTATGATGCCAACTTGGAAGGAGCAATCCTTTGTGATGCCAAATTAGAAGAAGCAATCCTTTGTGGTGCAAACTTAGAAGGAGCAATCCTTTGTGATGCCAGCTTGGAAGGAGTAAACTTTGAGGATAGCAACCTTCAAGATGCAAACCTAATTGGTAGTAACTTGCAAAACGCAAAACTTGCTGGAGCCGACTTAGAAGGTGCGTTACTCAGTACAGCTAACCTGGAAAATGCTAACTTCCATGAAGCTAACCTCTCTAGAGCAAACTTTAGCGGATGTGAAAACCTGGAATTACAGCAGATTGAACAGGCAATTGGCGATCGCACAACAATCCTACCGGAAAACTTTAAAATACCCAAACAGTGGAAGTAACAAAAAGCTAAAGTTTTAGATGCTAAAACTCAATTACACAGTAGGGGCGTATAGCTATAGCTATGCGCCCCTACTGCGTTTAATTTAGTACCTAAAACTAAAAAATTGCCAAAAACCTGATAAATATTCTCTATCAGCCTAAATTTTCCGCAATTTAAATCACTAACCATTATGAAACGTCGAAAGGTTCTCAACACAGCTGCGATCGCCACGGCAACTGCTGCTACCCTAGTTTCTTGTACCCAAACTGGTAAATCCCCTAGTGTGCAAGCAGGACTACCAAATGTCCGTTGGCGCATGGCAACTAGCTGGCCCAAATCTTTGGGTACTTTTATCGGTGCCCAAACAGTTTCCCGGCGAGTTGAGGAAATGACGAATGGACGTTTCCAGATTACGCCCTTTGCAGCTGGAGAGTTAGTAAGCTAATCGGCATTTAAATTGCAACATAGTCACTATTGCCTTTGTTTTTTAT
>NZ_JAYGHD010000153.1:0-8386 GCF_034932245.1 Nostoc sp. UHCC 0251 | reverse complement strand
AACCCCCAACCCCTTCCCTACAAGGGAAGGGGAGCAAGAATCAAAGCCTCTCTCCCTGTGGGGAGAGGTTTGGAGAGGGGTTCTAAGGATAAGTTGCACATTACGTAAAATATATTTTTTACCTTCTTTTATAAGTAAATTTATTTATGAAAAAAGAAGAAAATATCTATTTCGATAGCGCAGCGTTAGCGACTTAGTAGCGTCGTGGAAAGCGCTACAAGAAATACTGCGTCCTTATTGAAACCCTTAGATTTATTGATAGGATTTACCTCCTGCCACCTGACACAATTTCTACTAAGTTTCTCCTAAAGAGGTTAGCAGAAAGTGGGCTATTCTCTCAGATGCACCGGGCGGCCCAAATCGCTCAGGGCCATTTTGTTGACACTTAGCTAGATAGTCTGCATCTTGTAAAGTCTCGACCACTTGTCTGGCCCCTTGTTTGAGAGTCTCTGGAGTTGCTGGGCCAGTGCCGATAGTTTGGGCAGAAATGCCCAACAGCCGCGTTTGCGCCTCTGCGAATTGATAAGTAAATTGAGGCCCTTCTCCGGGAATTTGGATAATTGGTTTGCCGATCGCCACAGCTAAATCCACTGCTAATCCTGCCATACCAATGACGAGGTTAGAGTAATATACAATATCACTGAAGGCATCTGAGTAACATCTGACCTCTACAAGTGGTGATTCCTCAGCAGAACTTCCTGGAGGAGAATAGGTGAGTACGCCTTGATCCAGTTGCCAACCTTGACTTTTAGCAATCTCGTCTAGTTGCTCCATCAAATTTTGTACTAAGGCGGCGCGAAACTGGAACCGTGACTCAGGCATCACCTTGGCAATTTCTACCACCAGTTGCAACTGCAAACAGAAATTTCGCGCTGCTTCTGGCATCCGCGACCCTGGCAAAAGAGCGAGCATTGGAATGTCGGGTTTCAGGTGCAAGTCTTTGCCAGCCGGAACGAGGCGATCTAAAGCCGGAATACCACCAAACCGAGCTTTAGCTATACCTTGCCGTTGGAGGTCAGAAGCTGTATAGGAATCTCTGGTGAAAACTGCCAGACATCGAGAAGAATTCAGATCGTGCCACAGCAGCGGATTGATACGCAATCGACCTTCATAGAGGGCAGAAAGACAAGAGATAAACGAGACGAAGGGGCGCTTTGTTAAGTAAGCAAATGTTTGGGAGATAAAATCCCCAGTAGCCATAATCAAATCGCAGTTGGGAGCATACTGCAACACGGCTTGTAATTGTCCCCACGTTAAACCAATCAATCCCGATTGAAAATCTTTGAGCAAATAGAGGCGCTTCATATAAAAGAATCCTCCAGAGGGCATCGTTTGTGTGGGGCCAATAATGGGAATGTCCAAGTTGCGATAAGCTTTTCCTTCCCCTACAATCGGCATTGCTGCCATCTCGATAGAAGGACACAACTGGCGTAGGGTCTGAATAACATGAGAGGTGTGATTGTCCTCTCCGTGGCCGTTACTGATAAACAAGATTCGTTTAGAAGGCATCTTGGGGTTTGGATAGGTCTAAAATGCTTGGTGAGATTTTTACCTACATTGGGTGAGTAGGCATTCGTTATCCGATAGTCAAAAAAACTACAATTGATTCCCGTAAAAAGCAACCAGAATCTGATTAGTACTGTAGATTTTCATGCCTGAAGCTGTTTCTTTTCAACTCAACGTTGCTGGCTCGTTTCTTGTTGTTTTAAACTCCAGAAGAGACACCACGCCCACCTAACAGCTTGCTCAGGGCATCGCTTGGGGTGGGATATGTACCAAAAAGTCTTTATCAATTTGTAAGTTGGTCAATTATGCAGCTTGCTCTGGTTCCGCCGTTACATTTTGCCCAATTTTTGGCTCCGTTCCTGCAAGCAGTCGTTCAATATTAGGGCGATGACGCAAAATCACATATAATCCACCGGCAATCCCAAACAGAATATAGGGTAATGGTTGATGCAAAAGTACCATGAAAATGGAAACTGCGATCGCACCTGCAATTGAACTCAAAGAGACAATCCGCGATATCACTACGACGATGGCAAACACACCCGCTGTTGCTAAACCTACCTGCCAACTCATTGCCAACAAAATCCCCAAGCTGATAGCAACGGATTTACCACCAGTAAAGCCCAAAAAAATTGATTTACTATGTCCCAGGATTGCAGCTAACCCAGCTATTGTTACCAACCACGGTTGCCACGCTTGTGCATCTACCTTTGGGGGGATATAATTTTGAATTGAGTTAAAATTGCATAACCAGTAAACTAGAGCGATCGCTAATACTCCCTTTAAAGCATCAAGTACTAAAACGAATGCTCCTGGCCCTTTGCCCAAGGTTCTTAGTACATTAGTTGCTCCAGTGGAACCTGAACCAACTTGCCGAATATCAATACCTTTTAACTGCTTCACAGCAATGTAGCCAGTGGGAAAAGAACCCAGCAGGTAAGCTATGACCACAATTGCTCCACACAGAGTTAACCAAATAGCCATAATAAAATTCAAAATGACGCTCTCTACGAGACGCTGCGCGTAGCTTGCTTCCCTGTAAGGGTACGAAGACTCGCTAACGCTGCGCTAACAAAATTTAAAAAAGTCAAGAGGTATTACTCTTGACCAATGACCAATGACTAATGACTCATTTAAAAGTCATCATCATAGTTTCTCACTGTTTTGGGGTCAGGAGCAAAGGCTAACCACAGGGGAAATTGCAGCAGTGACAAACTGATTTGCTCCTCTGAATCATCAATGATAATAAAAGGTAGTTGATTGGCTTTCGTCAATCGGTCTGCTTTCTGAGCCAGAGCATCAGACGCTTCAAATAATACCACGCCCCGGTCTGGGCCAAAATCTGGGCGACCGATTCCCAGACAGTCTTGCAAGCCGCGTCGCCATTCACCCAATCGCTCCGGTGTATTAGCTAAGACTAAAGTACGGACGCGATCGCCATACAGCTTGTGTAATATCGAAATTGCAGCTGAGGCAATCAAAATATTCTGTAAGCGGCTACCCATTGTCCGCAAACCACCCCGTCCCCCTTGGGTAAAAAACCAGTTAGAGACTCGTTCTGCGTGGATTGGTTCAAAGGTACGGCGTAGTTGCCACGCTGGCCCGTAATAATCTGGTTTATTGCGGTATTGGTCAATTAGGCGGCGAATTTGCTTTGTAGTATCTTGAAACTGCTGTTGGGCAAATTGGGGTATTCCAGGTTGGGTTTCAACTGGTTTAGCCTCTTTTTCTTTTACAGATGGTTTTTCTCGTTCCACCACAGTTGGCGTCAATTGCAACTGTTCAGCGGCAACGGCCAAATCCTGTAAGCTACCCGTGAGATAGTCTTTAAAACCCTGCACCCGAATTGCCAAGTCTTGAGATGTACCAGCAAAAGTGGTTCGCATCTCATTGCGGATACGTTCTTGACGGCGTTCTAGTTGTTCTACAGAAATTTGCAGGGTTTGTTTGCGTTGTTCTAACTGTACCAACGACTCTTGCACAAGTCGCCCCAGTGAGGTTTGAGTTTCACCCACTTGTACCTGAAGGTTTTTATATGAAGCTTGCAGCTTGGCTATTTCTTCCTTGAGAGCAGCTTCAGCGCTCTGCAACTCTGCTACTCGCTGCTCTGCTTCTGCATATAATGAATGGTTTTCTGATCCCAGTGCTGTATTTTCCGGTTCCGACTGCGCTACAAACTCGCCATTTGAATTTTCTGTTAGCTCTACTGTAGAATCTACCACTTCTGCATTGGAGATGAGTGGCTCAAAAGCTGTGCAGTCTTCTGAAGAGCTAATGGCTCCTGTTTCTCCCACTGACTCAACAGATGGATTGAGTGGATGTTCAACTGCATTGTTCTGTTCTTGTTTTTCTGCCAACCGCTCATCAATTGGTTCTGGGGTTTGAGATGCCTCTGGATTCATAAACAATAGTGTAATTCCTATGACGCGAATAAATAGCTTTCAGAAATATTACAATTGACCTGCCATAAAAGTCCTGAGTTATGAGTGCTGAGTTATGAGTCTAAATCGAAACGACTCAGCACAGATCGAACTCAGGACTAAATACGCGGACAACGTTGTTCTAAGCAAGTTCTCAAGGTATTGGGATCAAATAAAATCGGCAAAAAGTGAATACTTTTAATTTCTTTAAAGTAAAACAGGATGGGGACTCCATTCCAAAATATCCGCCAGTTTTGCCATTCCTGGTAAGGAAAGCGCCGAATCAATTTTTCGCCTCTGTAAATATCTAAGTCGGTGGCGGTAAATTGCAAACGCAGCGTTAACGCCTGAAACATGAGAAACAAACCAAACAGTGTAAAAACGGAGCCTACCCACGGTTGTACCAACAGTAGTGGAATAGCGGCAATCACCAACACTATAGGTATATTGTAACTGGGCTTGAGTTCCACAGTTGATGTGGAGTTAGGAGCAAATGAACTAGTCACAGTCTTAAATCCTGCTTTATTTAGTAAGGCATCTTTCCTATTTTAGGAGTCAGGGGTTATGAGTTAGGAGTAAGGAGTTTTAACTCATAACTCTTAACTGGAGCTTTCGGAGTCTCAGGCTTTGCTCCTAACTCATCAGTTTTATAGCCCTAGGAATGCACTACCAGTCCCCTGAAACATCAACCAAGAAAGAAAGAAGTTGCTAACGAATATAATCAGTAAGGCAGTCACAACAGCAGTTGTGGTTGACTGTCCTACACCCTTGGCTCCTCCTGTTGTCGTCAATCCCCAACTGCAACCAATTACGGCGATTAAAATGCCAAAGCAACACGCCTTAATCATGGCGCTAAAAATATCCCAAATGCCAAGAAAGTTACGGGCTGAGTCTAGAAATACCGTATCAGACAGGTTGTAGATATTTGTCGCAATTATTAATCCCCCAAACATCCCTGTCACCAAAGACAGAAGGGTTAAAATTGGTAGCATTAAACAGCAAGCAAGGACGCGGGGGATAACTAGATAATCGATTGGATCTGTTTTTAACATCAACATGGCATCGATTTGTTCTGTGACCCGCATGGTACCGATTTCGGCTGCAAATGCAGAACCGACTCGCCCAGCCAAAACCACTGCCGTCAACACGGGAGAGAGTTCTCGTGTCAACGCGACAGAAAGCACCCCGCCAACAATGTTTCCTGCGCCAAAGTTGATAAATTCCCGCGCCACCTGAATAGTAAACACCGCGCCAACGAAAATAGCTGTCAAGAGGGCAATAAATAGGGAATCTGGCCCAACTGCTGCCATTTGTTCTAAAGTGTTGCGCCGATGGATTTTGCCTCTCAATAGGTGAACTAGTACTTGCCCACCCAGAAAAATCGCTGCCAGCAGCCGCTGACTCCATTCTCCTAAACTGGATTTGGATTTAGTCTGGTTCAATGTTCTGTAGCTAACTCGGTAACTGCCTTAAGAATAGCGGAAGTCATTGGGATAGGGAATGGGGAGTAGGGAATGGGGAATGGGGAATGGGGAATGGGGAAAGAGGAGGCAGAAGGCAGAGGGCAGAAGTTCTTTAATTTTGAATTTTGAATTTTGAATTGATTTCTCTCCCTGCCTCCCCTGCTCCCCCCACTCCCCACAGCGCTGAATATTAACTTTGATTAAAGATGCTCTCAGAAAATGAAGCTGTTGTTAGAGGTGTTGAAAACCAATAAATATGGCTAACTTTAGCTATAAACTTGATTGTGCAAGGGTTTTGTAAATTCAAATCATTTTTGATATCCTCAGCATGTGCTGTAGCTGGTAGCCGTTTATTTTAATTAAAACTTAAGATTTTTGACAGATTGGTTGGTCAGGAGTGATCGCACGTATTGTAGAAAATGACGAACTGCTATCTAGCTCTTGTCATCTCTACTCACGGAGTTTGTCTTAAATGGCTATTTTCACTAACTTTCTCCGCTCCTTACTACTCACAATCATTTTTAGTTTTGTCGCTCCCATGTTACTAGTTGGCGGCGGATTGTTCCTTTTACCCCTCATCGGTTACTTCCCCGGTTTACAAGAGTTAACTGAAGCGATCGCTACTGAGGTTATGCATTTTCTCGCCACCTTTGGCAGTGGAACTCCCTTACGTGGATTATTCGTGATTAGTTTGACCTGTAGTTTCGTCGGAGCACTGTTTGATGTGTACGTATACTATAGGTATCAAATTTTACGAATTGATTCATAAGTAGTGGAAATAGTTTAGTCAGGTGCTCATCGGCTATACAAAATAGAGAAAAGTGATATTCCCAAAACTTAAAGTACTACTGGTTTTAAGCTATGTAAGGATTAGTGTTGCTGAATGAATTTTATTAATTAAATTGAGTACGGAAATTATTAATTAAATATTTATTATTTACTTAGTTATTAGCTACTAATTGCTGACAACTACTACAGGTGCGCGACCCTAGTAAAGCAATCCTCAAAAATTCAAAATATTACAAGACCAAGGGTTGTAATATTTTGAATTCCGCAAGACAGCTAAAATAAGCTATTACGCCTTTAAATTACACAATAAGTTATGAGGTTCGTTGACTGCTGACAGTCAACACAAAAAATGTGGAAGTTAGATGGGCGACAGCTTAGTTTGTGCTAAATCATCATGCTGGACGCTAAACTAGAGTTTGGCATTTTGCGTTAGCTACAATCTTCAAGAAATTTATTAGTATTCATTGAGAATATCAAATAAAACTCCCTACAAAATATAAAAATTTCCTTAAAATCCTGATGAGCACAATGCCTGCTCATGTTTCTTAACAGAGCAAAGCAGGTCGTCTGACCGCTGGGCATCTTATATTAAGTTTATTACGAGGTATGTTGACAGCTCATGATTTGGCCGTTTAAGCCCAAGTTTAGAAAACAAATTGCGCGGATTGAAATTACTGGTGCGATCGCGGGTGCTACTCGCAAACGCGTCCTAGAAGCCCTGAAAACAGTAGAAGAAAAAAAGTTTCCGGCATTATTGCTCCGTATCGATAGCCCTGGCGGTACAGTCGGAGATTCCCAAGAAATCTACAGCGCCCTGAAGCGTCTGCGCGAAAAAATTAAAATCGTCGCTAGCTTTGGCAATATATCGGCTTCTGGAGGCGTCTACATCGGCATGGGAGCAGAACACATCGTAGCTAACCCAGGAACAATTACGGGTAGTATTGGTGTGATTCTGCGTGGGAATAACTTGGAACGCTTGCTAGAAAAAATTGGTGTTTCCTTCCAGGTAATTAAGTCTGGTCCTTACAAAGACATATTGTCTTTTGACCGACAACTGACTCAACCAGAAGAAAGCATCCTGCAAGAGTTGATTGACACAAGTTATCAGCAGTTTGTCCAAACGGTAGCTGATGGGCGTTCTTTAACAGTAGAAGCTGTAAAAAGTTTCGCCGATGGTCGGATTTTTACTGGACAGCAAGCCCTAGAGTTAGGTGTTGTAGACCGCCTGGGCACAGAAGAAGATGCCCGCCGCTGGACAGCAGAATTGGTTGGACTTGATCCAGAAAAAACTCTCTGCTATACCCTAGAAGAACGTAAACCCTTATTGAGTCGCGTTCTACCAGGGAGTCGTCAGTTTTCATCAGGAATTGGGGCTGGTATTGATTGGCTCGAATTTGAAATGTCTACTAGTGGTTTACCCTTGTGGTTATATCGACCCTAATATGAGTTAGGAGTTAGGAGTGAGGAGTTCAAACTCTCAATTTTTCACTCTTAACTCCTAACCTCTAACTTTTTTCTTTTAAGGAGGATTTGGGCGTGGAGTGGCAAATGCGGGCTATTCGCGGAGCAACAACCGTTTCAGAAAATACCGTTGAGGCAATGCAAGAGGTAGTGACGGAACTACTAGATGAACTAGAAAACCGGAATCAATTCCAACCGAGGGACATGATTAGTGTGACTTTCTCGGTTACACGCGATTTGGATGCTATTTTTCCAGCTGCGATCGCTAGATCGCGTCCTGGTTGGGATAATGTGGCTATGTTGGATGTGCAGCAAATGCATGTCGAAGGCAGCTTACAGCGCTGCATTCGGTTCTTAATCCACGCTTATCTGCCAGCCTCCGCCTCGGTTCATCATATTTATTTACGCAACGCCGCTAGCTTGCGTCCTGACTGGAGTTTGCCCCAGTCTTTACAAACATCACAGCCAGCAGTTAAGTCAAAAGTGTAAATTATTTAAATAAAATATATGTAACAAACAGCATAAAAGTATAATTATATGCTGACGCGGCTGCTCAACCTGCTGCTGATGGGAGAATTTTCCCTAAGCGTGGAACTGTGTGGGTGACGATTATCTGGTATGGCTCATGCTTTGAGGCAATTATTATTAATAAGGTTTTTTGATGAAAATTATTGATCACCAAAGACGCGATAAATCGCCGTCTCTACAAAAGACTGATTATTGTAGAGACGGCGATTCATCGCGTCT
>NZ_JAYGHD010000152.1:0-8490 GCF_034932245.1 Nostoc sp. UHCC 0251 | reverse complement strand
GGCATTGGGCATTGGGCATGGGGCATGGGGCATTGGGCATGGGGCATGGGGCATTAGTTATTCTTTCTCCCCCTGCTTCCCCTGCTTCCCCTGCTCCCTCATCCTCTCACTCCCTGCTCCCTCTCTTCTACGGAGGTGAACCTACAGTTGCACCATTGGGAATATCTAACTCAATATTTGGCCCCCGGTCTAGGACTTCAATATCCCACTGACCACGGCTGGCGGTTTCAAAAGCAACATAACGTCCATCTGGGCTGATATTTGGTTTTCTAACCCAGCCACGATAGGTTGGTGTGACGATTTGCGACTGTTGCGTAGCGCGATCGTAAAGCGCCACCACTGGTCTACCTTGGTCGCTAGTAATATAAGCAATATAACGCCCGGTATAGCTCAAGCTAGGGCTTTCGGCAATTGTCTCCGCTCGGTTTATGCCCGGCGTGCCAATAAACAGTTGCCTTTCCACATCGAAAACCAATAGCTGCTGATTACCATTTCGATTAGATACAAACGCTAAAAAGCGCCCATTTCCACTCAAAGCAGGTTGCTCCTCGGTGTAGCGACTGTTGAGGGAAGTAGGCCCTATAGGAATATCGTTATAACTACAAGATGCAAGCAAACTTGTTAAACCAAAAACCAGGCTCCAATGAATTGGTCTTTGGAGCCAAAATGTAGGCGTAAATTTTTCCACCTCAACTTTTTTCCGTCGCCTTTAAACCTACTTCTGTGCAAACTGGTTCAAACATCATCATCAAAATCGGTCGAATTATCTGGTCCCTGATTTGGCTTTTCAATCGGGTTGTATGGCACATAATCAGTTGGGATCGCCTCATCATCTTCGCGCGGTCTTCGAGGAGTTGAGTCAGTGGGTGGACGACGCCTTCTTGGTCTAGGAGCGACATCATCTTCACGATTTTCTGGACGCCCAGTCCCGTTATTACTACGCCGAGAAGGTTTTCTAACTTCCCCTCCCGAACTTTCCCAATCATCAACTTGCCTAGATGAAGAACCCCAATTTTCTCCTTCATCGCTTTCAGAAGGGCGATTTACAGGACGCCCAGAAGTCCGCCGCCGTGTTCTATCAGCTGGAGCCTGTCTTTCGCTACTGCTGGTGTTACGGCGTTCTGTGCGACGGGGGGGTTGCTCCTCGTAGTAGTCATCACGAGTTGAAATCTCATCTCTGCTACCCTGAATCCGGCGACGCGAGGGCCGTTCTTCCTCGTCTTCATAAGGCAGTGGATCTAAGTCTGCCTCCATCTCAGCCCCATACCTCTTGCGGTTGCGGTTCATTGAATAATTTCCGCTTACCTCTCGCTCATCGTCCACAATCGGAGTGTTGCGCTTTGCTTGCTGGGTAGCTATACTCCGCAAGCGAATACTTTCAACTGCAAAAAAGACAGTTGTGCCAACTAAAAGCAGTTGACCAAATTGTAGAATCGGATCTAGTCGCCATCCTTGAAACACGAGAATGAAGCCGCAGAGCAAGCCGACTGCCGCAAAAAAGATATCTTGATCTCGTGACAATTCTGGACGCACAGTGCGGAGAAAATACAGTGCTGCCCCAGCCACAGCCAGGAAAATTCCTAGAATACTGGCTGAGTTTGCCCCAAAATTTACCTGAGCCAGAAAACTGGCTGAGTTCAGCCCAAAATTTATCATTGCTGTTTTCCCAATATCAAATCTATGTTAGCGAGTCACAATTAAAATCACTACTGTAATTAGGCAAGATATATTGAAGCTTCAAAGCCTCTGGCAAAGAAGCTCTGAAGCCGTTCACCGAAAAGTAAAAAAACCTATGTCTGTTAGCTACAAATGCTTCTGGCGGCAAATACTGCTGCTTTTAGTGCAATTATAAATAGCTGACAGACAATCGGTTGTGAGAGTCAGTTTGACCCTCATAAGCATTATGAACGCTGAATTTTATCTTTTTGGCTAATGAAAATTAGACCAACTGTAACGGGTATCACAACAATTGCAGTACCCCATAGCAGACTCCAAAGAAAATTTGCTAAAGAAGGCGTCATACTTCTAAACCTTTTTTTACACACTTCATCCTAATTTTAATAGTGTATTACTTTCTTGAGAAGCCTCTAACTCTGAACTGCCAAACTTCGTAACTGCTGTGAGCGAGTTTAGTTTTTATTCCTGAAGAAAGTAGCAGCATTTAGTTAAAATGATGATAAGAGGGCTTTACAAAGCTTAAAATTTTGTGGCGATGTCTACGATGGGCTACGCCTACGCGAAGCGCGGCTTGCCGTTGCCTAAGTTTTTCTTTCTTTACAGATAGATAGTACCTTAAACCGATGACTGGTGTTGATCTGACTGCTTGGATTCTTGGCCCTGTGTTAGGGGTGATGACATTTTTATTTATATTTCGGATCATTCTCACTTGGTATCCGCAAGTGAATCTGAATCGTTTGCCCTTTAATTTAATAGCTTGGCCTACCGAACCATTTTTAGTGCTATTGCGAAAACTGGTACAACCCATAGGCGGAGTGGACATTACACCTATTATTTGGGTTGGTATCTTCAGCCTGCTGCGAGAAATATTACTAGGTCAGCAAGGATTGCTGACTATGCTATCTCGTGTGAATTAAGGATTGGGGAATGGGGCACGGGGCATTGGACATTGGACATTGGTTACACTCCATCTCCCTCATCTTCTCCCATTCCCCACTCCCCTAGTACAGGTCAGTGGAAATAAACCTACCATTTTATTAGAGCCAGAAAGCGCAAAATTAAAGCAGGCGTGACCTTTGACTTTTGACTTTTGACTTTTGACTTCCGCCTTGCGGTACTAGCCGTTCATTTCCTGCACAAAATTTGTATAGACATTACCTTGCAAAAACTGTGAAGTTTCCATAATTTTTTGATGAAACCCGATGGTCGTGGGTAGTCCAGTGATGGCACATTCCCGGAGTGCGCGTTTCATGCGGTTAATAGCAGTGGGTCGGTCTGGGGCCCAAACAATTAACTTGCCAATCAAAGAATCGTAGTAAGGCGGGATTTGGTAATCTGTGTAAACGTGGGAATCAATCCGAACACCAGGCCCTCCAGGAGGAAGATAACCACTGATACGTCCTGGAGAAGGGCGAAAGTCATGATCGGGGTCTTCAGCGTTAATGCGGCACTCAATCGCATGACCCCGCAAGACTACTTGTTCTTGGGTAAGCTTGAGCCTTTCCCCTTGGGCAATCCGAATTTGTTCGGCAACCAAGTCTATGCCAGTAATCATCTCTGTTACAGGATGTTCTACTTGAATCCGGGTGTTCATTTCCATAAAGTAGAATTTACCCGATCTATCCAAGAGAAACTCGATAGTACCCGCCCCACTGTAATTAATGAATTGGGCAGCTTTGACAGCAGCTTCTCCCATTTTCTCACGCAGGTCTTCGTCGAGAGCCGGACTGGGAGCTTCTTCTAGTAGCTTTTGATTCCGGCGCTGAATTGAGCAATCCCGTTCGCCCAAGTGGATGACATTACCATAGTTATCCGCCAAAATTTGAAACTCGATGTGGCGGGGACGTTCAATAAATTTTTCTATGTAAACGCCAGAATTACCAAATGCTGCTCCTGCTTCTCCTTGGGCCGCGAGAAAAAGTTTGACAAATTCATCTTCAGAACGCACCAGGCGCATACCCCGTCCACCACCGCCGGCTGTGGCTTTGATCATCACAGGATAGCCGATATCTTTGGCGAATTTTAATCCTTCTTCCTCGGATTCTACCAACCCCTCACTACCTGGTACTGTTGGGACTCCAGCTTTTTGCATGGTTTCTTTGGCAGTGGATTTATCGCCCATCAGCTTTATAGCTTCTGGAGTTGGACCGATAAAAGCAATATGATGGTCGGCACAAATTTCTGCAAACCGGGCATTTTCTGCCAAAAAGCCATAACCTGGATGAATAGCAGTTGCGTTGCGCGTCAAGGCGGCAGCAATAATATTGGGAATATTCAAATAACTTTTACTGCTAGCAGGTTCGCCAATGCAAACCGCTTCATCAGCAAGTTGGACGTGGAGAGCATTACGGTCAACGGTGGAATGAACCGCGACTGTCGCAATCCCCATTTCTTCACAGGCGCGGAGAATGCGAAGGGCGATTTCTCCCCGATTGGCAATTAATATTTTGTCAAACTTCATTTTTTAGTTTCGATATCATTACCAGTAGATTGACATTTTCTCTAATCCAACTTGAAACGACGCTTTCGCATTATTTCAAATTATCATAGGAGATTCGCCACCCTGATTTTAAGCAAACTCGTATATTGCAGTCTTACTGCCTCTACGGGTCTTACTACACTAACAACATTGCTGCTGTAAGTCTTGGCTAGCTTACCAAACTGGGCTTTTGGGACGCCGATAGCGACGCGCTTTCTCGTGTCCGCGTACCCTTACAGGGAAGCAAGCTACGCTTTTAGGGTTTCGTAGAGAGCGTCATAGCCCGTTGTAAACATGGCAGGTACGCGATGCCTGCGGCGGGCTGCGCCTACGCACCAGTTCTGTCACAGTCGCTCTACCCTTTTTAATATCACTTGTGCAGATGCTAAATTTCTGTCAGTCTGATACCGCCTGGAAGAAATTTATATTTTTGAGAAATATAACTTAGATATCACCTTACTATAATTATTTTCTTATGCTATAGTCTATATTCAGACAAATCGTGCGGATGTGGCGGAATTGGTATACGCGCACGCTTGAGGTGCGTGTGGGCAATGCCCTTGCGAGTTCGAGTCTCGCCATCCGCATATTTTGTTTATTAGTCAAGGGTCAATAGTCAAGGGTCAATTTACCTTAGACTGTTGACCCTTAAATCTTGGTATAGCTCAGGTTTTTTATGCTTTTATAGAGATACGTGAAGTTTTGTAAAAAGCATTGAGTATTACTTTTACGCCGACAAACAACTTAACACTGCCAGCAGCTTGGCATCGCCTCACTCCGATTTGGCAAGGAGGGGAGGAAATAATTCAACAAAGTTTACCTCATACTCAGCTAGCACCTGCTTGGCAATTAATGCTTTTGGGTGATGGCTCTCCAACACGTCACCTAGAATTGCTTACAGGTGAGCCTGTAGAAGTAGATGTCATTGATATGTCATTGATTGGCATGGACTTAGATGGTGCTCCTGACTTAATTCAAGCTGTCCCAGGGCCGCGACTACGGCGACAAGTGTGGCTGCGGACTGCTTCTGGCCAAAGATTAGCCTATGCCACCTCGTGGTGGGAAGCTAGTCATGTAGATGAGTATTTGCAAAATCGTTCATTACCAATTTGGGCAAGTTTAGCTCGTCTCCGTACAGAGTTATATCGGGATGTTCGAGGAATTTACTACGGTGACTCATCGGCGCTAGAGTCTGGTTTTGATATAACTGGGCCTTTTTGGGGTCGCCACTACCTGTTTTGGCATCATGGACAGCCACTAACCTTAATTTATGAAGTTTTTTCGCCTTATTTAACTAAATATTTGGGAGCTATGCAATTGAAATAATTCGTAATTCGTAATTCGTAATTCGTAATGACGCTCGCGGACTCGCTTTGCGCGTCGCTAACGTAATTCGTAATTAAGTTTGATATATTACCTGGATTTGAGTTGCAAGTGTAGAATGGTTGCAAATTACGCCCTAAAAAATTTTTCCACAAGCAAGAATTTCCTACTGATGTGAGCAAGAAAGACACGAGGAAAGGTTTAATGAATACTGTTGTGCTAAATCTAGAACCGATTGCTCATTTAACTGATGAGCAATTTTATCAATTGTGTATTGCCAATCGTGATTTAAGCCTGGAAATGAATGCAGCTGGAGAATTAATAATTGTGCCACCAGTAGGAGGAGAAAGCGGAAATCAAGAAGCTGGACTGATTGCTGATTTAGAAATTTGGAATCGTCAAGCTAAATTAGGGAAAGTTTTTAGTTCTTCAACTATCTTTATACTTCCCAACGGTGCAAAACGTTCACCTGATGCTGCTTGGGTAAAATTGGAGAGGTGGGAAACTTTAACACCAGAACAACGAAAAAAATTTCCGCCACTTGTACCCGACTTTTTGATTGAACTGCGTTCTGAGACAGATCGCCTTGCACCGATTCAAGAGAAAATGCAGGAATACATTAAAAATGGTCTGCGTTTGGGTTGGCTGATTAATCCTCAAGATCGCCAAGTTGAAATTTACCGACTTTTGAAACCTGTAGAAGTTGTGCAAATGCCAGCGATTGTTTCGGGAGAAGATATATTACCTGGATTTGAGTTGCAAGTGTAGGTAGGCAATAAGCTTGATGGCATAGCTTTGCCTACCATATTTATTGACCCAAAAAATATTTTACTTATGATGTGGCGCGATGGCGTACCCGCCCGCCGTAGGCGATCGCTACCGAGTAAAGCTACGTAGCTGAAATTGAGTTGCAGCTTTGTCCAGTTAATTATATTCTCTAAATTGCTTAGAATAACAAATTTACTTGCGGAAACTTTCCAACTAAGGCATTAATCTTAGGGAAACGTCCTACGAAATTCAAAAAAGCGTGTTAAAAATGGTAACTGAACCAAAAACAAAGCTTTTGAAAGAGTCGGGAAGGTTGATTACCGAAGTACTATCAACATCTAGGGTGGAAAAATTTAATATAATTAGCTGCCCTCAAGAATGGTTAAACCAGTTGGTGTACTTGACTAATCAAGCAAGTAATGAGTTTGCATATAAGGTATAGGTTTCAATGGCACCGCCTCTTGTGTCCGTTCCAATGAAGAAAAATAAGAAACCGTCTCTGGTGCTGACGCTTTCGGCTGCTGGGCTATTGATTGGCGTGGGGAGTGTAGCATACTGGTTGTTAAACCAGAGACAACTATCTTCCAGCAATTTGCTAGTAGGTGCAAATATTATTCCTGGTGATGCCCTGTTTGCGGTTTCTCTGACAACAGATCCCCAGCAGTGGCAGAAATTGCGGCAGTTTGGCACAAAAGAAACCCAAACAGAACTAGACAAAAATTTAGTTGAATTGCGCGATCGCTTTCTGACTAATAATGGTTACGAATTTCAGAAAGATATCGCTCCTTGGGTAGGCAACGACGTTACAATCGCAATTCTTACCCCAGCAACAGCCAGTAAACCTGCACCCAAACCCGTTACCACCAAGGAAAGTGCTGCGAGTGATCAGCAGTCGATGGTAATGGTATTGCCAGTAAAAAACTCAGAAATCGCCAAAAGCATTTTGGCACAACCCAAAACCCTTAAACAAGGCAAATGGATTGACCGTACTTATCAAGGGATCGCCATTAAACAAAGTCAGGGACAAGCAGGGGAAAATTTCTCAGCAGCATTACTAGATGGGCGTTTTTTAGTCATAACTGATAGTCCCAAAGCTACAGAACGAGCAATTGACGCCTACAAAAATAAAACATCCCTAGCGACAACAGGGGGCTTTGCCGAGAATTTTCCGAAAATTGCCAATCACAAACGATTTGCCCAGTTTTACGTAAATGTGCCAACAGCAGCCAAAATAGCTGCCGCTTCTCCAAACCGCCCTTTACCTGCTCAAGTTTTGGCTCAACTGCAAAATAACCAAGGTTTAGCGGGGACAATGACTTTAGAGGCAGAAGGAATCCGCTTTCAGGGCGTTTCTTGGCTTAACCCTAATAGTCAACGGGTGCTGGCGGTGGAAAACAAAGCTGGGAAAATGCAAAGTCGTGTACCAGCAGAAACCTTAATGATGCTATCTGGTGGTAACTTACAGAGGTTGTGGAGAGATTACGTTTTAACATCTCAGAGAAATCCCCTCTCGCCGATCGCACCAGAACAGATCAGAAGTGGGATAAAATCGCTTACCGATCTCGATTTAGATAAGGATTTGCTCAGTTGGATGAAAGGCGAGTTTTCCTTATCACTGATTCCTACTACTCCAAAACCAGGTTCACCAGATGATTTTCGTGTCGGTTTACTGTTCATGGTACAGACAAGCGATCGCCAATCAGCTGAAGCATCCATAAAACAGCTCGATGAAGTGATGAGAAATCAATACCAGTTCCAAGTTCAACCGGCGAAAGTCGCAGGCCAACCCGTTGTTAACTGGGTTTCACCCTATGGTACTTTAACTGCCACCCACGGCTGGTTAGATAAAGATGTCGCTTTTCTAGTAGTGGGCGCTCCCATTACTGATAAAATTGTTCCCAAACCCAACAACGTACTAGCTAGCACTCTTCCATTCCAACAAACAGTTCCTACAGAACCAAATCCGACAAATGGTCAATTTTTTCTGGATGTCGAACGAACTGTGAAAAATTTCCCCTTGCCAACTTTAATTCCCAATCAACAAGCTTTGCTAGCTGCAACGCGCTCAATTGGGATGACATCCGCCGTCAGCGATAATCGCAGCAACCGTTACGACGTTTTTATCGCACTCAAAAAAGTTAGTAACCCGACTGCCTTGCCTAGTCCAGAAAGCAATAAAAGGGTTCATGTTAAAGGGGAAAGGGGAAAGGGATGATGATTGTCGCTTGACTTCGGGCGAGGTT
>NZ_JAYGHD010000151.1:0-8498 GCF_034932245.1 Nostoc sp. UHCC 0251 | reverse complement strand
CAACCTAATTCATACCTTTACCCTTTACCCTTTAACCTTTACCCCTCTTTTTTATGTCAGACTTCTCTCACTATCGTTGCAACTAATCGGGCTTTATGAGGGGTTGTTTAGCTAAATTCTCTAAATCTACGGATTTAAGCAAATTCATCCATTCCACCGCTAGAGTTGGATCTTCAGGTTTGGCAAGACGTAATTCAGCCAAAGTAGTCAAGGCATCGTACCAAATACCATTCTCAGCATAGAGCTTTGCCCGTTGCTCAGGAGTTGCTTGCTTCAAGCTATCTACTAATTGAGGATTTAGATTAATCGGTTGCACCCATCCTTCTACATACTCCTGTTCTATGGGTTGTTGTGGATTGCAAATGATTTTTATCTTGAAAAACCAGTGATACATCTTGTCTACTTGCAATGGGGAAGTATTTGGGCTTAAGGGAATGCTAATAATTCCTGGTGCTTCTGGTATTGTTACTGTTGTTCGGTAAAGAGTTTGGCTTGGTTTACTTGACTCATCTTTGAGAACAAACTCAATGGAATTAATTGTAGATTTTTTATAAGGGACAAAAAACCAAAAAGTTGGATATTTTTCAGTCGTCAATCCCCAAACTTTAGTAACAGAAACGGCTTCTGTTTGTTCTTGTTTGACTGTCTCTTGGTATATAGGTACAAGTGCAATGATAGACTGATTACTAACACCACAACCACGGCTTGCAGCTCCTCCGCGATCGCCTGCTGCACCCCTGTCTGGAGGAGGTGGAGGAGGCGAAAATGTCTTAGGAACGGCCGCAGCTGGTGTCATCAAAATCATTGGATAATAGCCGATAGCTCCCAATAAAGCCATCTGGAATGCAGCGATAAATTGTATTTTTTGCCAATAGCTTTTCATAATTAATCATGCCTATTAAATGGTAGTGTTGATGCTTAAAATTGGCGTTATTATTAATTTTTAAATTTCATGTTTAAGTAAATTGTAGCTATTAAACTATTACCTACTAAAGCCAACATAGCAGGAATGAGGGGAACCCAACAACTATATGCTATTAAAAAGATAAAACAGCTAGCATATAAACTGATAATTGCTATCCCTCCTGCCAAGCTTAAGTAAATAAATCGGTGCAGATAAGCAGTAAACAAACAGCCTAAAAAAGACCAACCCCAAACCCAAATTATTTCACCCCAAAGTGGCCAAGTCCACAACAGAGGTTTTCCATCCAAAGCAGCACTGAGCAATTGACTGACCATCTGGGCTTGTAAAAATACTCCGGGTATTGCCTGTAATTTCCCTTGAGGAGTGATGTAGGGAGTTAACCAGTAATCACGAAAAGTTTCTGCTGTTGTGCCAATAATCACTATTTTGTCTTTGACTGCATTGGCATTTAGCTTACCTGCTAGCACTTGTTGTAAGGTCATACTTGGTGCGTTGGCGAAGCCTGCCGAAGGTATCGCTTCTGGGGAACCAGAGGAACGATAATTTAACAGAATTTGGTGTCCAAAAGCGTCAACCCTTTGATAACCTCCGGTATGAGCTTCTATTGGTTTAAATGTCAGCTTCCCTAATTTCCACGCACCATCAGGGGTAAACTGCAAGTGAATTCCCTTCGCATACAGGTAACGCAGTGCAAGTTGAACATTCAGGGCATAGGGGGCACTACAAGGAGATGAAGGTGAGGGAGTTAATGCTAACAGGTGACGACGCACGACATTATCTGAATCTATGGCAATATCGCTAAAACCTAGATTTTGTGGAGAAAGTTCTGGCGGTGGTTTCACGCCTGGTTTTCCTGCTTGGGAATCGCTGAGTTGACACACTCCTATAAAGCGATCGCTTTTTCGCATTCGTTCTGCCAATGCTGAATAATCCTTACCCACTGGATAATCTCGGTATATATCTAAACCAATAACTTTTGGTTGATATGGCTCTAATTTTTCTAACAGTTGGGCAAGTGATTTGTCTGACAAGGAACCCTGAGGTTTTTCCTGTTTTTGCGCCTGTACATCTTCTTCAGTCACAGTGACAACTAGTAGGCGTGAGTCTGGTTTTTCAGGAGGACGCAAGCGTACCAGTTGGTCAAACGCACTTAACTCTAATGGTTGTAGCACGCCTAAATACCTTACCCCGATTAGTATTCCAGTTATTACCATGCTCGTCAGTAGGATCGATGAGAAGCCAAGCCGATTTGTAATTCTTCTAACAGGGGTGGTTTTAGACAAAGATACAGGAATATTACTATTACGTACATTTCTAAATAATTCCCCCCAATTTAACGGCATCTCAGCAGGGTTTTGACAGATAACAGGCAACCATGTAGCGCAGGGAAATTGGTTTTCTAGCCCCTGTAACCTTTCTCGTGCTTCCCTTACGGCTAAATACAACGGTTCTCCCCGCGTGAAAGCTTCTAAAAAATACTTTAAAAACTGCTGTGCCACCCGATCGGGTACAGGCTCTCGCATGACGATGATTTGGGGAATTTGCAAATCTGCAAATTCTCGTGCCAATCCTAAGCCATCACAAGAATTGAAAATCGCTAGTTGTAAGCCTCGCTCTACTGCCTTTTTCAAGGCATACTTTAACTGGTTAATTGTTAGACTTTCAGTTTGATTGATGTAAATTTTTCCTGTTTCATTCGTTTCCTGAGTAGAACTGTGTCCAGCGAAAAATAGAATCTGCCAATCCTGCTCCCATAACTGATCAGTAAGGTCTTGGCATTGTGGTTCAACTAAAAAAGTGATGTCTGTATTGGGTAACAAATTAAGCACAGCCTGATCTGCTTTGGTATCAATTCCTTGGCTGTTACCCAAAATCGCTAAGATTTTTACTTTGTCGGATGTGGTTGTTATTCGGTTGACTTGTTCGTAGGCGGGAGCGCTCAGGGCTATTTCCGCCTGGGGATAGCGTTCCAACAAATCCCAAAGATGCCAAGGAAGTTTCTGTAATCGAAAGTCTTTGGTTTGTAGAAGCACACGGATATTATCCGCAAGCATGAGTTTTTCCAACCATTTCTCGCGGATAGGACGAAAGGAATCAGAAGCAAGCCAAGTATTAAAACGTAGTTTAAATTCTTCAGCCATCTGTTGGCAGTCTTCTAGGCTGGAGGTTTGATTAAGTACCTTAGGTAAACCAATAGGACGAGATGGCAACTTTAAATTACGATAAATAGATTGCCAACGGTAATAATCGCGGAGAATTTCTGGGTTGGGAGGAAGCGCACCTGTGATTTCCACGCTAGGGCGGACATTTTCATCGCCAATCTGTAGCGTCACGGGAAATCCTTGTTCAAAGTTTCCCTCCCCTAACTTTAAGATGACTAACTTGCCCACAGCTAGTTCTCCACAGATGATGAGTTGTATATTATTTCGATTGCTAAACTACAAAGCCCTATTAATTATTTATCGAAACAGAATTCAGGAGTCAAAATTAAGTTGGGTGTTCTGACCAAAAGATTTTTCCAATGCTCTCTCTTAAAACCGCAAAATCTCTCGGTCATAGTCTCCAGGTGTGGGTTCTATTTCCCAAACTACTCCTTCTCCTAGTTCTAAAATTACTTCCAAATACAACATATCTACAGGAGTTGTAGCCGTATCTTCATTATTCTCAAAACTTTGTAAGTCTTCCGTTAGTAGTCGAAGCTTAAACCCAGCAGGAATTTGTCTACCAGGAGTTGTACTTCGCAATTCAAAGCGCCAAACATAATCCTCAGAAGCGCTTTTTGGGAAAATACGTAACTCGTATGGATGCTCTGCAACTATTATTTGCCGAGACAAGCCTAGAAATGGTTCTGCACTCCGCATTCCCGCAGCCACCACGGCGAATTCTCTTTTTTCCCATCCCCACTGTTGAGCTAGATTGGCTACTCCTGTCTGCAACCATTGCGGAATTGACCACTGCATTCCTAAACCCTGACGCAGTTCATACAATTTTTTTCGCCAACCGCTATGTGCCAGGAGCGCACCCCAGAGTGAAAATGGAACTGCTAAACGCGGGAATTTCACATTGGGATGACCCAACCTTTCTAAAAGATTTTCTGCCTGGGTTGTGGCAATTGGATTTAAAGGTACAATCTCGGCGCGTAAGGCTTCTGGATCGTGAAGTTGGCGTGTGACCCATAGCACATTAATATCTGAAATTAAATCTTCACTTTCCAAGCTGTAAGTGCGATCGCCAGCATCATAAACTCCTTTTGTCTTTAGAATTTGATGGGTTGTGTAGCCAAAAATCTTCATCCAGCCATCATCGGGGTTGACCTGTACTGCTACGTAATAGTCAGCAACCCACTCTGGAATATCTACCCATTCCTGGGGTACGCGCAACTCATCGTCATCCATAGCGAGGGTGGGAATTAATACCAGGCGATCGCTATCAAAAGTAATAGCTGTGCCATTGACTACTTCCCAAAAACTGGGCAATGCCGCACTGTTGGGATAAACCCTGGCGGTGGGAGCAATTTCCTCTTTGAACCAAGGTAAAAATGCTTGCAAGCATTTATGATTTATCCACCCACGTTGACAAGCACCAGCAGTTGAGTATGGTTGTTCTTGCGCCTCTGGAGATTGGGGAATTTCTAAGTATAAATGCTGTGAGTCAATAGTAAATGGGGGAGGTGCGTTTAACATAAATAACTTTAGAATGGCTCCATATAAAGATCGTATTAGAGAGTTAAGTGAGACGGGGGAGACAAAATCCTTTCTTATCTCCTTATTGGATCTGGGAATGGCTATATTGGACTTTGAGCCATTCCTCTAAACTTGTGTTTATGGCATCTACTACGTCGGATTTAGGAGAAATATGCAAGGTGTTTTGACTCCATTGCATGAGAGTCAGGAGCAACGACTTTTTAATGCTGCTAAGGCGACGGGAAACAGTATATTGCTTAATTTCTAACTGTGCTGCAATTTCTGTTTGAGTCAGTTGTTGAACGTAGTAAGCTTGTAGTACTTTTTGTGACTCAGTATCGAGTGCAGCGATCGCTTGGTGCAAAACTTGGTTTAACTGAGCTTGCTGATTTTTTGTATTCGCAGCTTCTTCCTGCTCAATAATTTCCGTTAGTAAAGATGTTTGCAAATTTGCAGGCAATATATCTAATAAGTTACCATCATCTTCTTCTTTGAAGGGAGCGTCTGCGGACACAAACTTAGGATAGAGGAAAGTACGGGCAGCTTTAGCAGAAGATAATAGCCAGGTTTCTATGGTTTGCTGGTTGACTACGGGAGTGGGTGAACTCAATCGGCTGAAACGTTCTGCATTATAAAGATTAGTAATAGCCTCCCAAACCAGAGCATCTGGTTTGGTAAGCTGACGAATTTTTGTGTTGTCACCTGTGTAGAGTTCTTTAAAGCATTCCCAGGCTAAAACATAACTCTCAATTGTTTGAGCGTTAAATCCTGCATTTTGTAATGATTGCACTAGTCGTTTGCGGCTGAGTTTATGCAATAATGCCCAGTCTGAGCAAATGTCTGCTTCCCGACGTGAGCGTAGTACATCCTTGATCATCGATTCAAAAGCTAATTCTGCATAGCCTTTTAAATGCGAACTGTATTGAGGATTAAAAGTTTTGGGGATTTTAGAGATATTAGCGATCGCAATCTGAAAATAGTCTGCTAGAGACAATTGTGTGGGAAACTTCAGGCTGAATTTTCTCGCAACCCAGTAGCACACTTCTTGTAAGTAAGCAGAAATATGTGCCAGTGCCACAGTACTAGATTCAGTCTGCCAAACTCTATACCAGTAAAGTGCCCAAAAGATATCTGATTTTTCAGTTGACGACTCCAGGCAAACTTTCATACTGCGTCGCAGTTTAGCATCTGTTGCCCAACCACTAAATTGGTCTGCTTCAAGTTGCACAAAGGTAGAAAAGATTTCAACAATGCCCTGTCGGGGTTGCATGGAATACTTGCCGCTGTTTGAACCATAGCTGATTTCAATTATACAGCCATAGGGACAAAACCTAAATCCTTATCCAGTAAGGATTTTACAGATTTTTCTGATCTTAGTGCATAAAGACTAAAAGTCATCGTAGAGAGTGATATGCAGAAAAGTTAATTTAGAAAGATGCTTTCTTTGGGGACTAGCGGAATCATTGGATAAATTCGTCAAATACAGAACAAAATTTCGATAGTTACATCCGCAACTTCATCCCACAAATATGCAACTTCTTAAAAGTTACCTAATTATCTCTGCATGACCTAATTAACAAAGAGAGAAAAACCATGTTAACTAATCAAAGCTGCCTAGAATCTTTTGGTTTAATTGAAGAACTTGACGAACAAGCTGCTGAAACAATTAATGGCGGTTACGAAGTTTTTGAAGTTAAAAACAAAACGGGATACAATATCCCCTACTCTATCGATGGTACACGAACAAGCTATCCAGAACCTGGCTCTGATCGTATATGGACTGCGTACAGTGGAGGAATCATTGAATTTGACGCTGACGGTCGAGATGGCTACGAGCTATACAAAAAATATGATTTGGCCGATGGAGGAGTGTATGAGTTTCAAGACAACACAACAACTATTGGCAATCCATATGATATCGAACTCTATAAAGTAGCCTAATGTGGAATTCTCAAGTTGATTTACTAATTTGAATTCTCGAGGTTAGATTGTCCTATTTGGGTTCAGATTCAAGATGCAACCACTCAAAAATATGGGCTAAAAAGCTGAATAAAATATAAGGTCGGGGCACTTGCCTCGATTTTTTTATGCATAATAATTTTACACATTTTTTAAAACTTTTTAATACAAATGCATAAAAAATAAAAGTCATCGTAAAGAGTATTAGATTGCCCTAAACATCAGTTCTAGTCGGGGCTTTTGCCCCGACGATTCTTTCTCCTCTACTAGTATCCAGAAAATGAAATACAATCGTCCTCGGATTACCCAGCCAATTTTTATCAGGACGGCTATCTAAAACCCCTTGAAGATGTAGCTACAAAGCCGTGGTTTAATTGATTGCATATTCACAGGTCTGAAATAAGCAAGCGAGGCTGGTTGTGATATGGCAATCTATGGATATAAAAAGTGGCACTCAAATTTATTAGGAGTTTTTAGTATTATTGGAGTGCTTGCTCATGTTATGTTTTATTGTGAAAATTACGCCTTAGCCCAAATTACCCCTGATGCAACATTGGGCGATCGCTCTTCAAAAATAACTCCCAATGTCAATATTAAAGGACTTCCGGCTAACCAGATTGATGGCGGAACAATTCGCGGTGCAAACCTGTTCCATAGTTTCCAGGAATTCAATGTGGGGGAGTTGCAGCGTGTTTATTTTGCTAATCCCACGGGAATCTCCAATATTCTCACACGGGTGACGGGAAGTAATATCTCCAATATTCTCGGCACTTTGGGGGTGAATGGTGGTGCAAATTTGTTTTTTCTTAATCCCAATGGCATTTTATTTGGGAACAATGCACGGCTGGATGTGCAAGGGAGTTTCGTCGGGACAACAGCTAATGGATTGCAGTTTGGGAATCAAGAATTGTTTAGTGCCATAAACCCCCAAGCACCTTCATTACTTACAGTGAATGTGCCTATCGGGTTGCAATATGGGCGCAATCCGGGGGCGATTCAATTGCAGGAAGCGAGTTTACAGGTTCCTAATGGTCGAACCTTAACTCTGGCAGGTGGCATTGTAAATATTGATGGCAGAGAGTTGCTAGCGCCGGGAGGACGGGTGGAATTGGCAGGCGTGGCTTCTTCAGGTGGGGTGGGACTGATGCAGCAGGGGCAGGAGTTGCGATTGAGTGTGCCAGAGGGATTGGCGAGAGCCGATGTATCCATGACGAATGGCGCTAATGTGGATGTTCGTGCTGGTGGTGGAGGCAGTTAGTAGTACTGGTTCGGGGACGGCAGGCGACCTTGAGATCCAAGCTCGTTCTATTCGCTTGGATAACCAAGGAGCGATCGCCGCCACAACCAGATCGGGGAATGGCGGTAATATGATCCTAAATTCGCAAGACTTCTTATTACTAGGCAATGGTAGTCAAATTTCCACCACTGCTGGCAGTAGCGAATTTGGTGGCGATGGCGGTAACATCACCATCAATACTCCCTTCATTGTTGCCGTCCCCAAAGAAAACAGCGACATTACCGCGAATGCCTTTACAGGGATTGGTGGTAGAGTTGACATTAAAACAAACGGTATTTTCGGTATTCTCCCCCGAAAAATCCCAACCGAAAACAGCGATATTACAGCAAGTTCGGAATTGGGAGTGAGTGGGGAGGTAACTATCAACAGTCCAGATACTGACCCTAGTCGCGGATTAATTCAACTACCCTCTAACGTGGTGGATGCATCCCAACAAATCGCCCAAGGCTGCACTCCTGGAGGACGACTTGCCGCTAGTCGTTTTATTGCCACTGGACGCGGTGGATTACCCCAAAGTCCCAATGAGCCTCTGCGGGGACGAGCAGTGATTACTGATTGGGTAGATTTGCCCCCACAAGCAACAGCCATCACGGATAAATTATCTACTGCATCTATGACCAAATCTGCTGATCAG
>NZ_JAYGHD010000150.1:0-8545 GCF_034932245.1 Nostoc sp. UHCC 0251 | reverse complement strand
AAGGCAGATAGCGCAGCGTTAGCGAGTCCGCGAGCGTCGGGCAGAAGGCAGGAGGAATAATGTTTTCTGCCAAGAAGCCCGTGACAATCATGAAACAAGGGTTTAAGACCCCCACCAAATTTTCTTGTTTTGTGGCCCCAGTTTAGGAGGGGTTTGAATCCTCTTCTAAATTGAACCTTCTGCCCCCTGCCTCCTGCCTCCTGCCTTCTTCAATTAGGCTCTTTCTCTGTTTGAGTATCAGAAATGCGGGTTAACCACCCCAATAACCTGCCAATTTGAAGACTACTGGCAAGACAGATGATAATAAGGTGTTCAAAAGTGGAACTGTAATTCTCGTTGTTGCCCCAGCAACCGCCTCATTGTAGACACTCTGCCAAGCTTCTGGCCCGCTAGTAGATTGTCCATGAACTTGTGTACTAGCAGCTAACGTTAAGCCAAGCGCAGCTAAACCAACTAGTATTGTGCGACGTTTCAACATTATTTCTTGATACCTAATAGTTCACCAAGTTTATTGGGTAAGGTAAAGCGAAAAAGTACAGGACATACTTAAACTTTTCGCTTTACCTTACCTAATAACTTTCAAATTTAATCAAGTACAAATTGCTACATCCAGCAATTAACAACTCATTATAATCTTATTTGCTGTTTAACACTAGAGTTTTAGCTATTGAAAAAAATTATGGAAATAATAAAAATAGTATTAAATTTATAATGAACAGCTGTGTTAAAAAATTAATAATTTAATAGAAAAATCATCTATCTTAAGAAATAAAATTAGATTAATTGCAGCTAGTAAAAGATAATCAGTATAGGTAAAAAACTCTTTAAAGCCTTATAAGCAAAGTTTATTAGATCACTGGAACATCAACCGGATTCGGTCGCGCTCTAGCAGAAGCGGTTTTAGAACGCGGCGACAAAGTTGTGTTGACGGCACGAAAAGATTATCATTCTTATTAAAGCTATTTTGAGTATTTTAACTGATTGACAAAAGGCAGTTTATCTTAACCTCTTGACAATGACTTCTAGATAATTTTTATAAAGTTTTCATTACAATCCAATACGGTTCAGTTAAGACTAAAAACTGTTGTGAGGATATGAAAAGCAGGAGTGTTATTTATTATTGAAATTAATAAATATTGCTGGCGCACTAGCGGGAATTTTTGCTTTGGGGTAGTAAAATATTTTGCATAAAGCGATCGCGTCCTGCTGTCTTTGCTTGATACAACGCCCGATCTGCGGTGTAAATCATTTCTTCCATGTCAGAATCTGGCTGAGGAATTTCTGTGGTAAACCCGGCACTCAGGGTTACATAAGGACTAACTTGGGAATTTTTATGAGGAATTGCTAGTGTGCGGACAGCATGGCAAATGTTGTCGGCAACATGACTCGCCCCCTCGGCGTCTGTGTTGGGTAAAATCACAGCAAATTCTTCTCCACCATAACGGGCAACTAAATCTCCGGGACGCTTAATAATATCTTTGATGGCTTTAGCAATTTCTTGAAGACAGCGATCGCCTACCCGATGACCATAGGTATCGTTATATAATTTGAAGAAATCAACATCACAGAGAATCAGGGAAATGGGACATTTATCCCGTTTCATGCGTTGCCACTCTTGGTTAAAATACTCTTCAAACCGTCTGCGGTTAGCGACTTGAGTTAAGCCATCGATAGTAACTAATCGCTGCAATTCTAGATTAACGGCTTCCAGTTTTTGCTGTAACTGAGATTGTTTTTGCTGTAACTGAGATTGCTGAATCAAACGTTTTACCCGTTGTCGCAAAACTGGCCAGTGGACTGGTTTGGTAATATAGTCCATTGCCCCCACTTCAAATGCACGGTCAACTGACTCTTGATCATCAAGCCCTGTAATCATTAAAATTGGAGTGTGCTTATTATGATCAAGAAGCTCCAACTGAGTGCAACACTCGAACCCATCCATATCTGGCATCATGGCATCAAGAAGTACTATATCAGGGTGCAATTGGTTAAAAACTTCTATTGCCTCTATGCCATTTTGAGCTTCCGCTATTTGATAGCCTTCCCGCTCCAAGAAATGCCGCAGTATCATGCGGATAAAAGGTTCATCATCAACAATTAGAACTAAAAATTGGCTTTCTTGAGCATTGGCTTTCATGATACTTCCTTTACAAGTTCTTTTTGTAAGGCAGTTTTAACCTGTTCATATTCCTGATATAGTTGTGAGAGTAATTCTAGGTTGTTTTCTAATTTACTGCTGCGTCCCTGTGCTTCTAACACCTTGCAAAGCTGCGCCAGGGCGATCGCTCCAACAGAAGCACTGCTGGACTTGAGTTGGTGGGCTATCTTCCATATAGTTTGGGTATCGTGCGTTGTGATAGCTGTGCTCATATCTTGCACTAGTCTCGGTGTTTCTGTAAGATAACACTCAATCAGTTCGGCAAATGCCACACGATCTCCTCTGAGCATATTCCGCAAGGATTGAAGAATTTTGGGATCAATTTTGACGCTTTGTAACGTTTGGTTTTGTCCTGGCTGTAGAATATATGGCGAAGGTTGCAATTCTGGGCACATCACTTTACCTGGTTGTCTTATGACAGTAAATTCAGAACTTCTTTGGGGTGGGCATTTGCTGAGTGCCTCAGCTAACTCTTGAAGCTGAATGGGTTTGCTAATGTAGTCATCCATACCAGCAGCAAGGCAGACTTCGCGATCGCCCTGCATTGCATTGGCAGTTATCGCAATGATATAGGGACGAAAACCCACTCCCCATTCTTGACAGATTCTCCGAGTTGCTTCTAACCCATCCATTTTGGGCATGTGGATATCCATCAACACTACATCATAGGTCTGTTTTTGCAAAGCTTTGAGCACTTCTAGCCCATTGGTTACGACATCCGCTACATAACCCATTTTCTGTAGCATCAGTAGGGCAACTTTCTGATTCACAACCGTATCCTCTGCCAGCAGAATCCTCAGTGGCAGTCGATGGGCCAAATGCCGATCAACTAAGGGAAAATGAGAAATACTGGCTTGGATTGGCTGATTTCCCAAAACACGGGTAATAACATCGTAGAGTTGAGACTGTTTGATGGGTTTGCTCAAAGAGGCAGCAAAGTGGACATCATTAAAATCGGAGGAAGTTTCTAGTCTACTCAAAGAGGTCAAAATCACCAAAGGCAGGTTTTGACAACCAGGTTGCTTGCGGATTTGACGAGCTAGGGTTATGCCATCCATTTCCGGCATCTGCATATCTAAAATGGCAATATCAAACTGCATTCCCTTAGCAAGTTGAGCTAAAGCTTCTTTACCAGATTTGGCAGCATAAACTTGCATCTTCCAAGACTCTGCTTGCAAGCTGAGAATTTGGTGATTGGTCAGATTGTCATCCACAATCAACAGGCGCTTGAATGCTAGCTGTACAGTTGAAGTGCTTAATTCAGCTTGTTCTGATTGATCTGCCACTTTGGTAGTAATAGTAAAGTAAAATGTTGAACCTTGGGAAAATTTTCTACTTTCCCATTTAGGTCTAGGATTGCCACCGACAAACCCCTGGCTTTCCACCCAAAGGGTGCCGCCCATCATTTTACTGAGCCGCTTACTTATGGCCAGTCCCAACCCTGTGCCGCCATATCGTCGAGTCATAGAAACATCAGCCTGAGTGAAGGGTTGAAATAAGCGCTCTATTTTCTCTGGTGCGATGCCAATACCTGTGTCTTTGATAGCAAATTGAATTTCGTAAAGAAGTTGCGGCTCTTTAACAGGGATAGGGGGCTGGGGACTAGGTGCTGGGGAATGGGAAGAAGTTTCTTGATCCAAATCCTCATTACCCAGATTTCTCAATCCCCAATCCCAAGTCCCTAGATCAACAGAGAGTAACACTTCTCCATTTTCAGTAAACTTAATCGCATTGTTGAGGAGGTTCATCAAGACTTGGCGCAGACGTGTCATATCGCCAATGATCTGAGTGGGAACTTGCGGCTGGATCAGGTAAGCTAATTCGATATCCTTTTGGGCAGCTTTAGGAGCTAATAGGGAAATAGCCTGCTCCACACAAGCTCTCAAATCAAAAGGCTGTTCTTCTAATTCCAGTTTGCCCGACTCAATTTTGGAGAAATCTAGAATGTCGTTGATGATGGTGAGCAAAGCATCTCCGCTACTGCGAACTGTTTCTACTAAGTCTTGCTGTTGAGGCGTAAGATCGGTATCCAGCAGTAGATCAGTCATGCCAATAACAGCATTCATTGGAGTCCGAATTTCGTGGCTCATCATCGCCAAAAACTCACTTTTTGCTAGATTCGCGGCTTCTGCCTGACGTTTTGCCTGCTCCAAGGCAAAGTTTTTCAAGGTAAGTTCTTCACGTTGGCGGGTTTCTTGTTCCAGTAAGTGAGCCTGTGCTAAGGCAATACCCAGTTGAGCCGCCACTGCTTCTAACAATTCGATTTCGTCTTGTGTCCACTGGCGAAAATAGCTGCACTGATGTAAGCCGATCGCACCATTGGGTTCTCCTTGATATGAGGTGCGAATTGACAGCATGGATTTTAGCCCAATTTGTCGGCAGATAGGTTCAGCCGCCTGGAGTAAAGGATCAACGTACACATCACAAGAAGCGATCGCTATTTCTTGTGCCATCATCTGCTCGGCATGAGGATTATTGGTCATAGGAATTTCCAATTTCAACATGGAGCAGTAACCAGGAAGTATATTATACTCTGCTACTAGGGGAATTCGGGGTGTGGGGTCGCTAATGTAGGAATGAATCAGACAGCGTTCAGCTCCAAATGCTTGGCCAATTTGAGTAGCAGCCGTCTCAAAGATTCTGCTGATATCAAGACTTTGACGAATTTCCTGAGTAATTTGTTTAAGTAGTAGGGTTCGATGCAATTGCTGTTGCAGTGCAACTTTTGCTCGTTTGTTTTCGGTAATATCGTGATTAATGCCAACAGTAGCAACAGTTTCCCCCTGTTCATCCTGTAAAGATACTACGGTTGTTTCGCAAATTCCCTCACTGCCGTCTTTGCGAATAAAGTGTATTTCTCCTGACCAGCGTCCTTGCTGGTTAAGTCTTTCAAGAATTTTGTTGGTCAGCACTGTGGCTTCTTCTGGTTTATGCAAGATACTGGGAGTTTTAGCTAAAACCTCGGCTTTGCTATAGCCAAACATGATTTCGGCAGCAGAATTCCAGTCAATAATATTTCCGATTAAATCTGTGATAATTACGCCATCATGCATATTTTCAAAGGTGAGGGCTTGCCGACGTAGACTAGCTTCAGCAAGCTTGCGATCGCTAATATCTGTCTGAATTCCAATGAAGTGGCTTAACTTACCATTTTCGTCATGGATCGGTGAAATACTTAATTCATTCCAGAACAAGGTACCATCTTTGCGATAGTTACGAAGAACAACTTTGCAACTAGTTCCAGCTTGAAGAGATGAACGCATCTCATTGAGTGGTAGTTGCTGTGTATCTGTGCGTTGCAAAAATCGACAGTTTTGCCCAATCACATCAGTAGCACTGTAGCCTGTTATTTTCTCAAAAGCTGAGTTGACGTAAATAACTGGATTATGGGCAAGTCTGGCATCGGCAATAATAATTCCATTACTGGTAGCAGCAAGTGCCCTCTCCCTTAGTCTCAAGGTTTCTTCAACCAGCTTCAAGTCAGTAATGTCAAACATAAACCCCCTCAGCATAGTAGGACTTCCTGCTTCCTCAACTACGCTAACAACATTTCGCAGCCAAACAACTCGCCCATCAGCTGCTAACATCCGGTATTCCAATTCGTGATTTTCGCACCTAGCAGTTGCTTCTTGGCAAAAACGAACAGACTTTTCTCGATCGTGTGGATGTAAATGATTGAGCCAAAAATTTTCCTCGTACCACTCTGCGATCGGATAATTTAGCAGGTCTACCGCTTGCGGCCCAACATAAATAAATCGCCAAGTTTTCAAGTCTAATTCCCAAGGGATGACCTTAACAGTTTCCAGCAACTGTCGTAAATGATTTTCGCGCCTGCGGAGGATAATTTCTACCTGTTTATGTTCAAAAATCCTGTGAGTTAACTCCTGATTTAGTGCTGTTATGTGCTGGTTACTTGCTTTCATCATCAATGCAAAATAGATTGATAATGTCAGCGTGACAACAACCAATGGCCCTGCAATCAATACTAATTGTGTTAATAACCCCGGAGTTTGGATTAAAAGTCTCTGCCAGAGTAAGACTACAGAGATTGAGAAGGAAATCCCCAGCGACAGCGCTAGTAATTCTCGTTGGCGGAAAAAATTCACAGCTTTTAACCAGTCATATTGGTGCTGTTTGACCACTGATTAACCCTCCAGCACTTTCAGGGCTTATTGCGCTAACTTTTACTTTTAAGTAATCTAAAATATTAATAGCAAGGGGGCAATTACGGAATTTATTTTTAAGTTAAATATTTGTATATAATCTTGTCAAAAAAACTTAATAATTTTTGGCTCTAATTACTGTTTTTTTTGATAGCAGCAAATTGTCCCTACAGGCTTCTTTACGAGATGCACTCGCGCCAATGTGCCGCTGACGCGAATAAACTTAAAGTTCTTAAAGTTACTGGCTCACCAACACCCTACGCGCAAAGGCTTACTATCTGGTAAATTGGTCAAGGTGGCTCGGCAACTCGAATTTGAACAGGTAAATTAAAGGTCGATATGCTCGTTTACAACATCCAGAGTTTTTAAGTGAAGCGTGAGCAATTTGGAGTTGGAAATGATATCTCTGATGGGCTACACCTACGCATTTCTAATTTTTTTTATCACACGTGTTATAGAAATCCAGAGGTAGGCTTACTATACACCTACTTTTAAGCAAGTTATGCCTATGATCGCAAGAAAGGGATTAAAAGCAAGGGTTAAAGGGATTGAACCTAATTCATAATTATTAATTCAAATTCATAATTAAAAAGAGTTTGTACCTGATACCTCTAGACCCGGATTTCTCACCACACCCCTTAAAGTCTGCGCTTGTGCAGGGGAGCAGGGGAGCAAGAGAGCAGGGGAGCAAGAGAGCAGGGGAGCAGGTTCGCTAGTGGGAGAGTTTAATGTGCCTTGTTCTTTCCCCTCTGCCCCTCTGCCCCTCTGCTCCATCAAACGCCTGAAGCTTGTGAGAAATACGGGTACAGGTAGTTTTGTTTCAGGTGGGGTTGAAATTCCCTTATTGAACATAATTATGAATTATCAATTATGAATTTTATTTTTCCCTTAACCCTTCCCTTTTCGCCACAAGAGTGCAAAAGTCTCTTTTGCAAGAGACACCCATGAACAGAGTGAGTACAAAACGCTCGTGCGAACACAATTCAGAACGAATATCTCTTTCTCTGTTCCCTATCACTCGTAAACTGTTCTCTATTTTCAAGATAGGTTTATTGCCTATACTTATGCTTTAAATCACAGCTTCTTCTTGGCGCTGGCAATCAAAAACAACCATGTAGGAAGCATTTGGTATTTCCTGAGGGAGATGCCGCATATAGCCATCGGCATCAGAACGGCTGCGGAAACGTGCAACAATCTCCCGTTGCGTATTAGGAAGTAGACGAGCGATCGCCCAAGAATTGAGACGTTCTTTATAGGCAATGGGCTGATTGTCTACTTTGGTAGCTTTGTAATCCGTATTTTCTGGCATAATTATGTTAACCGTATGAAGTTTAATGAAAGGCGTTAATTAGTTTCTAGGTAGGAATGCACCAACGCTTTTTTTTAAATGCTGCTGCCACCTTGTTATTCGATTATTTATAAATTGTCAACACTTAGCGCTATCTTTTGGACCAATTAACTTGGAATTTGCAGATGGCTATGAATCTTAAAGCCTTAATTTCCAATTGTTTCCAGGGCACAACAATGCTCAAGCAGAAAGTTTGGCAAGTACTGGGTATGCATGATTTGTATGCATACACCTAAGTAAAATCTGTAACAGTATTAAAATCAACGCTAATGTCTTAAAAAAGACTATTAAAAAATCAGTTGAGCATAAATAATCATCCTATGCTGCATCAACAAGTAAAGAATTGGTATTGAATTATGAAGTAGTTAGAAGTTTTTTCTAACAGGGTCATAGAATAAAAGTGCTTAAGAACAATGGAGGTGAAAATACTATGTCAATTAAATTTTTACCAGACATTGAGGATTTAGCCGAAGGTCTTGGTATTACAGGTATTGCAGCATTGCTTCTTCTACCAGTATTCGCACCAGTAATCAGCGGTGTAGGTAAACCAATTACCAAAGCAGTAATTAAAAGTGCAATTCTTTTCTATGAAAGCAACAAAGGAGCGATTGCAGAAATGAACGACACTTGGCAGGATATGGTAGCAGAAGCAAGGACTGAGCTTGCTGAAAGACCCCTGAAGTCAGCTCAACCCACAGAATAGACGTTTCTTACGCTAAGTAGACCGGAAAAATAACTATAATCAGCTTTTACAAGGAGCCAGTACGAATGGCACTAAGAAAAGCCCAAAGACTTATTGTATCCTCGTTCCCAGCCTGAACGGCTGGGAACGAGTTCCGAGAGGCTCTGCCTCTTGTCAAGCTATGGAGGCGGAGC
>NZ_JAYGHD010000149.1:0-8740 GCF_034932245.1 Nostoc sp. UHCC 0251 | reverse complement strand
CCCTTTACCCCAAACCCGATTCCGAGTTAAAAATGCTTAACCGAAAAGTATTGACTAGAACCCACGTTTGTAGGTGTGGTTGTGTCATGGATAGGGACGAAAACGCAGCTAGAAATATCCTTAGTCGAGGATTGGGTACTGTAGGGCATACAGGAACCTTTGCGCTAGACGCAAGCAAGCAACGCTTGGGGAGATGAAACCTCTACTCTTGTTGGTGCAAACCGGCAAGAGCAAGTTATGTCTTAGATTCAAGAATCCCCGTCTCTTTAGAGCGGGGAGTGTCAATAGGTGCAATATATAAGTTTGGGTTTGTGGATTTCTGCACAAGAATACTGTGTAAAGTCTGCAATAACTCCTTAGTCGCATATGGTTTAGCAATAAACTTTTTAACTCCAGGTATCTTAGCCAGTTTCTCACTAACGTTCAGACCGCTAACAGCCACAACCTTGACCTGGGAATTAATTTTTTGCAACGTAGTGATAGCAGTTGCACCATCCATTAAGGGCATCATCATATCCATCAACACTAGGCTTATTTCGTCTTCGTGTTGAACATAAAGCGCGATCGCTTCAATCCCATTACTAGCTGTCAGTACTCTGTAGCTGTAAACTTCTAATAATATTTTAGTAGTTTCTAAAATTCTGGTTTCGTCATCAACAACTAAAATTAATTCTCCATTACCTTTAAATAACTCCAGGTCTTCTACTAGGGGCGTTTTTGCTACTTCCACTGCCGGCAAGCAAACTTTAAATTCCGTACCTTTGCCGACTTGACTAGTCACACTTACAAAACCACCATGACTTTGGATGATACCTTTGGCGGTAGACAAACCCAATCCTGTACCTTTGCCAATCTCTTTAGTGGTAAAAAACGGCTCGAAGATTCTATCGATAATCTCTGAACGCATCCCCATGCCTGTATCTGCAACAGTAATAGCAATGTAAGGACCAACATGGGCATCCAGATTCAGGCGTGCATAATGTTCATCAATCAAGAGATTTTCCGCAGAAATTTCGATATGTCCACCTTCGGGCATAGCATCACGAGCATTAACTACTAAGTTGATCAGTAGCTGATGTAGGTGCGTTGCATCGCCAATTACAGCCCAAAGTTCAGGCTGAATATGCTCTGTCAATTCAATCGATTTAGGAAAAGTCTCTTGGACAATTTGCTGAATTTCTGAAAATAAATGGTTCATTTGCACAACAGTACGTTGACCATCAATTCCTCGAGCAAATTGCAAGACTTGCTTGACTAAAGCAGCCCCACGTTTAGAATTATTTTCTATAGTTTTTAACATCTGTTGATTACGCTCATCAGTATCGGGCATTTTCATCTGTAACAATTGTGCTGTCGTTAAAATCGGAGTCAGTATATTGTTCAGGTCATGAGCTATGCCACTAGCTAGGGTGCCAATACTTTCTAGACGTTGCGCCCGGAGAACTTGAGTTTCTAAATGCTTTTTTTCGGTAATATCAGTATTTACGGTTAAAATCGATATTGCTTGCCCGTTGCGATCGCGCATTAAAGTCCAACGACTGGCAACAATAATATCTTGCCCTTTTTTATTAACCTGGTGTAATTCACCATGCCAGAAACCAGACTTAACTATATTTGCATAAATATCCTGGATTTGAGACAAGGTTTCTGGTAGATATAAAATTTGTTTAACATTCTTACCAATTACTTCCGTAGCTTTCCAGCCATACAAATGTTCTGCTCCTTGGTTCCAGAAACGGATTTGATTGTCAAAATCTTTGACAAGAATTGCATCGCTCGTAATATCTAGTAAAGCAGCTTGTTCGCGGATTTTTTCTTCTACTTGTAGGCGTTCAGCAATTTCACTCTCCAAGCGTAAATTTTGTTCTTGCAGGGTTTTTGTCAGAGATCGCAACTTGAGATGGAGTTGAATTCTAGCTAAAACTTCTTGGTGTTGAAGCGGTTTGGTGAGATAATCGACTGCACCCAGTTCAAAGCCTTTAACTTTATCCACGGTTTCGGAAAGTGCAGTCATAAAAATGATCGGAATATCTTGGGTTAATCCACTCTTTTTCAGCAACCGACAAGTTTCAAAACCGTCCATTCCCGGCATCAGGATGTCTAACAAAATTAAGTCTGGTGGGGCATATTCGGCTCTAGCGATCGCACTTTCGCCGTCTTCAGCAATCAAAACCGTAAATCCAGCTTTGCCTAAAAAATCAAAAAGTACTTCTAAATTGATAGGAGTGTCATCAACGATTAAAATGACACTAGATTTATTAGAATCATCTTTCATATAGCCTCAAAATACTTTTTAAGAAACTCTAATATTTGTTTGCCTTTAAAACCTTTAGCCAGTTGATATAAATGATTAGCAAAAGGCTGCAACTCCTCATCTGTTTTTTCTAGTTCTACAGATCGTTCAGCAATGCTTATTAAATCACCCCGCATAGCCAAATCTAGTAAAATTGCCAGTTCGCTTGCTGAAGGAGGTATAATAGGAGCCTGAGATGTTAAGTGTAAACTATTAGTAAGACTTTTGTTTTCGTTTTTTATCTTTTTTGCCTTACCTTGATCTTCATATACCCATTCTAACCCTAAGTGAACCTGTAACTTTTCTAAAAGTTCTACTCTTTGGATTGGTTTTGGCAGAAAACCATCACACCCTACTTTGCGACTTTCTTGTTGATTAAATTCAAAGACACTAGCTGAAATAGCAATCACTATCACTTCTTGAAAGTTTTGCAAGGCTCTGAGGCGACGCGTAGCTTCAAATCCATCCATTTTTGCCATTACCAAGTCCATAAGAATCAAGTCTGGCTGAAATTCAGGAACTTTGTGAAGGCAATCTAAACCATCAGTTGCTTCTAAAACTTCAAAACCCAAAGGTTTTAAGATATTAACCAATACAGAACGATTTTCCCATTTATCGTCCACTACAAGAATTTTGCGTTTAGGTCCTAAAAAACCAATGATGTTAAGTTCATTAGCATCAATTCTAGTATATTGAAAAACTTCTGGTAATTCCAAATCTAGCCAAAAAACACTACCTTTACCTAATTCACTCGTAACATATAATTCACTTCCCATCATTTGAACTAATTGGCGGCTAATAGTCAAACCCAATCCGGTTCCTTCTATCTTCAAGCTATCTTCACCTACTTGCTTGAAAGGTAAAAATATCTCTTCTAATTGCTCTGAGGCAATACCAGTTCCTGTATCTTCTACTTGGAATCTAATTTTGGAGTTTGATAATTGACCTGCCAGGCTACCTGTATTTATTATCCAGTCTCTACTATCTTGATTTACATAGCCTACTTTAAAAGTAATGCTACCTTTTTTTGTAAACTTAATTGCATTACTTAGTAAATTAATTAAAATTTGACGTAAACGTTTATTGTCGGCGCAAACTAAACTAGGTAGTGGATATAAAGGGCGGTAAATTAAACTGATTCCCTTATGTTCAGCCCGAATCCGACAAATTTCTACTATTCCTTCTAAAAAAGCTGATAAATTAAACTCTTGTAAGTAAAGCTCCATTTTCCGAGCTTCTATTCTAGAGATGTCTAAAATATCATTAATCAATGTTAGTAGATGTTCACCACACTGATGAATAATATTTACGCCATTCCTTTGCTGAGAAGTTAAAGATGTATCTGTCTGGAATATTTGAGTATAGCCCAAAATACCATTGAGTGGGGTTCGGAGTTCATGACTCATGTTAGCGAGAAATTCACTCTTGGCACGGTTGGCAGATGCGGCTATTTCTTCAGCTTTTTGCCGTTCGCTAATTTGCTGTTGTAATTCTAAGTTTTTATCTTGTAATTCTAGAGTGCGCTCTTTAACTTTTATTTCTAACGTCCGATTATATTCTTCTAAATCATTATAAAGACGAGCATTTTCTAATGAAATGGCTGCTTGTGATGATAAAAGTTGTAAAATTTCTAATCGTTCCGGTGTAAATGCCCCAGAAATCAATTTATTTTCTAAGTAAAGGATACCAAACAGCTTACCTTGATGAATAATTGGGCTACATAAAATAGATTTTGGTTTGTGCTGAACAATATAGCTATCTGTCGTAAATCTTTCCTCACGTGTAGCATCGTTAATTACAACATGTTCCTGAGTCCGATGCACATAATTAATTATATATATAGGTAATTGCTGACTCATTTCTACAGATATTGATTGCTGCACATTTATTTCAGTTTGACCAAATCTACCTGAAGCTTCTATGAATAAATTACCTGATCTCTCTAAAATTAGAAATCCTGTTTCTGCGCCAGCATTTTCTAGTACAATTTGCATTAATTTAGCTAGCAATTTTTCAAAAACTATTTCACCAGAAAGTGCTTGCGAAGCTTTGATAAATGTTGCTAAATCAAAAGGTTTACTAATACTTGAATTTAAAGATTGAGCAAGTGAGCTTTGATTAGGGCTGTACGTTCTTTGCTCTAACAGACGACGGGCAAAAATTTGGGGATATTTTATTTCTAAATCTTTAAGCTTTGCTGTTGCTCCCCAGCGCATATATCCATAGTAAGCATCAGCGAGATAAGCCTGAGCTACTTTTTCTCTACCGCACTCAAAATAAAACTTTGCTGCTAGTTCATTGGCAAGAGCCTCTTCTTGGATGTATCCTTGTTCCTTAGCTCCACCAATGGCTCGGTCATAATATTCCATTGCTTGCCAATATTGACCTAATACTCGTGCTTTCTCTGCTTCTACCAGATCATATTTATGCTGAAAGTTCATGGGTGCATGGTCTGCCCATTTTCGCATTTTTTGTTGATTAATTTTCACCTTGTCTAAAAGATTTTCTTGAGATCCGAATGAAGCCGATGGATAGATTGCAAGTTGTGCTAGAGAATCGTAGAAATGGAATAATGGCACATTTAACCAGCCCGTCACTCCATCTAAATACTGTTCCGCTTTGATAGAATTTTCTACAGCTTCAGTAAATTCACCAAATAGATAACATAAAATTAATTTATTAAGAAATACATAATGTATTACTGTTCTCTCGTTTGATTTGATGTGCAGTTTTAATAATTCATCTTCATTGTAAGATTCACCAATTAAACGGCAAGGGTTTTCAGATAATCCTATTAAATTCAAAACTGTTTGGTGAAATACTTGATGCCATTTCAGGGCAGTCTCTTGATGGATTTGAGCAATCAGCTTACTATATCTTGCCATTTCCTGTTCTAGGCTTTTTAATTCCGAACCACTCCAGTATGAATATTGACACTTCTTACTAGCTGAATATCCAGTATGTACCAAATCCCCAGAGTCTAATCCGCTAGAGTAAGCATCTTGTAAAAGTGGTAAAGTATCTCTAACATGATGCTTCCAATGGATTAGAAAAGTTGATACTTTAAATAAAACTTGGCTTCTAACTTCAACAGTATCTAACCGCTCTAATAAATTTAAAGCTAATTGTCCAATTTTATAAGCAGCTTCAATATCTTGTGATAAGCCGCTAAAAACCACTCCATAATCAGCAAAACCGCTAGCTGAAAAAGGCGTATTTCCATTTTTAATAGATAAATTTACTTCTTGGCAAGCCATCAAAATAAATAATGCAGGTGCAGATTGATAGGCAGCAGGAACTAAACTTGATATAAGGCTCATAGCTGCTAGCTTGTGAACGTCTGTCATTGAAGGCAAATTTATTAAATCTTCTATTTCTTTGCCTGCTAAATTGTTTGTAGTTTCTTGAATAGCTTGCTGAATATCTAATGCAGTTGGCGACTGATTGAGTTTTACTCCCAACATTTCCAGAACTTTTAGCCCAAGCTGCACTGCTTCAATTAATTTTCTTTGGACTTCACAACTTTTGATACGCAACTCATAAACTTTGACTTTTTCCAGTTGCGTTTTAGCTTGTTGTAGCACTATTTCAGCTAATATCTCCATTTGCTCAAAGTCACCGCTAAGAAATGCCGCTTCTGCTGCCTCCTGATACAAAGTTAATGTAAGTTTATATTTCTGATTCCAACTAGAAGCTGTCAATAGGCTCAAAGCTATCTTAAAATAGCGCATAGCTGACTCATAGGCTGCTGCTCCTTTTGCTTTCTGCCCCGCTATGAGATTGAGTGTAGCTAACTCATATTTCTCTGACTTTGAAGTTAATAAATCTATGCCATAGTTTAGGTGATTTACTAAGTCAAATATATTTTCTTTTCGCTCTTCAATCGAACTTTTTTGGAGAAGTAATTGCCCAATTCGCAGGTGAGTTTCTTTTTTTTTAATATCTGGAATTAAAGAATAAGATGCTTGCTGTACACGGTCGTGCAAAAACTTGTATGCAATTATTTTCTGTTCTTGCTCGATTAGCTCTATTATCAGTTGTTCTTCTACCTGCTCACTAACAACCAAAGGTATTTTATAAGACGAGTCTATAGGTAAAATTAAACCTACTTGCAGAGCCTCCCATAGTTCTTTAGCCGTTTCTGACAAAGATTTTTGGTTAACAGTACTTAGAATATCTAAACTAAATTTATCGCCAATGCAAGCAGCTAATTTTAAAACTTCCTGTGTTGTTGGTAATAGTTTTTGAATTTGATTAACCATTAACTCAACGACATTATCAGTAATATCAATGTCTTTGATAGTTTCAATATCCCACTGCCAAAAGCCTGTATTAAAGTTAAAATATAACAAGTTATCTTGGTAAAGTGATTTAAGCAACTGAGTTACAAAAAATGGATTTCCTTGCGTTTTAGTAAAGACTAAATTAGCTAGGTTATCTGAATTTATTAGGCAGCTATGCAGTGTATCGTTGACTAACTGATTGACATGAAAAATCTCCAAAGGTTGGATAACAATATTATTGACATTTGCACTAGATTTTTTTAATTCTTTTAGAGTTAGTATTAATGGATGAGTTGGACTTACCTCGTTATCTCTATATGCTCCTATTAGTAAAAAATATTTACTCTCAGGGTCACTAATCAGCAGTTGAATTAGCTTAAGAGAAGCTGAGTCTGCCCACTGTAAATCATCCAAAAAAATTACTAGTGGATGTTTGGCTTGAGAAAATACATAAATAAGTTGTTGAAATAATCGATTAAAGCGATTTTGAGTTTCGTTAATTCCTAGCTGTGGTATTTCAGGCTGAGAACCGATGATTTTTTCAAGATCAGGAATAAAGTCAATAATAACTTGACCGTTGACACCAACCGCTTCTAAAAGTTTCCTTTTCCAGTTTGTTAGCTTTTCAGAATTTTCTGTTAATATCTGTCGCATTAATTCTTGAAAAGCCTGAATTAATGAAGCATAAGGAATATTACGTTTATACTGATCAAACTTTCCAGAAATAAAATAACCACGCTGCCGAATGATAGGTTTATGAACTTCATTCACTAACGAAGTTTTACCAATTCCAGAATAACCGTTAACTAGCATTAACTCAGTTGCGCCAGCACTAACACGCTCAAAGGCATTCATCAATTCCCCAACTTCTCGTTCTCGACCGTAAAGTTTTTGGGGAATAAGAAAACGGCTAGATAAATCAAGTTGACCAACAACAAAATTTTCAATTTTACCAGTCGTTTCTAGTTGATGTAAACATCCTTCTAAATCAGCTTTTAATCCCAAAGCATTTTGATATCTTTCCTCAGCAGTTTTAGCTAATAATTTCATCACAATATCGGAAACTACTATCGGGATTTTGGTATTTAATTCGTGAGGCGGGAGTGGGATCTTAGCAATGTGTGAGTGGACTAATTCTAAAGGGTCATCTGCGACAAAGGGAAGCTTGCTAGTTAGCATTTCATAAAATGTGACTCCTAATGAGTAAAAATCAGTTCGATAGTCTATTGAGCGGTTCATTCTCCCAGTTTGCTCAGGCGAAATATAAGCTAGGCTACCTCCCAGCAAATTAAAATCATTAACTATTTGATTTTCTCTAGATAAGCGTGATGCAATGCTAAAGTCAATAATTTTTATTTGACCTGTGTTGAGATTGATGAGGATATTATGAGGTTGAATATCTTTATGAATAAGATTATTTTGATGTAGCTGATATAGTGTTGCAGTTAATTGAATAGCAATTTGCAAAAAATTGTTTAGTTCCAAATTAGGCGTGCTAATAATATCTGTAAGCGTCTCTCCTTCAAAATCTTGCAAGATAAGTGCTACACCATTTTGTGTACTTTCTAAGCCTAGAGGTTGAATAGCTCCTTCTATCTGCAAAGATTGTAGTATTTGATACTCGTGCTTGACGTGGGCAATTTGTTCTCTAGTGGGATACTCAGCTTTTATAGTTTTGATAATTACTGAGGTTTGTTCTGACTCTTTAAAAGCACGATAAAGGCAAGTATTTATACCATCATGAATAATTTTGATGAAGTTGTAATCGGCAAGGTTAATACTCATGTTTATATTGCCACTTGAGTGAGCTAAATTCTCAAATTAGCTACAAAAAACTTATTGTGGTACTAAAAAGAATTATTTATAAATGTTTAACTGCTTGGTGCGAATAATTACAAGCTGCTTGTGATCGGTTATTGCTCGTTTAAGGGTCAATAATCTTACCTACCCACTCTACTATCGTTATTTGAAATTTTTGTGATGTTAAGTGTCGATTTTTAATTTCTATTGCTATGAGATTTATATCAATTTTAAATCCTACTGCGATTTAAATTGGAAATTATTATTAATTTTTGACATATTACAGCACTTTGCAACTAAATGAGGTGTGGAACCAAGGATTTACAAATCAAATTATTCTTCTTCCTCCTGCCTCCTGCCTCAA
>NZ_JAYGHD010000148.1:0-8760 GCF_034932245.1 Nostoc sp. UHCC 0251 | reverse complement strand
ATTGCAACACATCCTTGGGTAAAGACGCGATGAATCGCGTCTCTACAAATGGTCTGTTTGCCGCATTCTTTTTTGTTATAAAACGGTGCGTTAGCCTTTGGCGTAACACACCCTACGAAAATATCTGAAACATGATTATGAATTATTAATTAGATGCTGCTTTTTCCGCTACATTACGAATTATTTCCTCCAGCGTTTGGAGTAATTCTTGCTCATTATAAGGTTTAGAGAAATAAGCCCGTGCCCCCAATTGCATAGCCAATTGCCGATGTTTATTACTACTACGAGAAGTCAGCATTGCAACTGGAATGTTTTTTGTATCAACATCTGAATTTATCTTGCCTAAAAAGCCATATCCATCAAGACGAGGCATTTCAATATCACAAATTACTGCCTCAACTCTCAATCCACTATGGAGTTTTTCTAAAGCATCTTGACCGTCTTTAGCTTGCTCTACTTGATACCCCCCTTTTTCAAGGGTTAAGGCTAAAAAGCGACGAACATTAATCGAGTCATCTACGATCAAAATTGTGCCTTTCTGCTTAATAGATGCTGCTGATATTTTGTTTTCATCAAATATCAGGAACGGTGTTTTTAACCTTGCTGATGGTAATTGAGTACCTTTGGGAGTCTGCCGATTTGTAGCAATCCAATACAGCAACTCTTTGACATTAACTAGTGGCACTACTCGACCATCAGCGAGAATTGTGCAGTTGCTGAAGCCTTCAGGTAAAGGTATATTTCCCTCGACTTGGCGAATAGCAACTTCTTGTTCACCCCAGCAACGGTCTATTTGGATTGCTACTGGCTGATTATTACCTTTGACTACTAACACGCTGTTAGCATTAATTGCTGCCGGAGTATCTAAATCTGAGGTATCGTAGCGCAGGCAATTAAACTCTAAATAACGAGTCAGGCGAATCAGTGGTAGCATGGTTCCTTGCCAATTTAGAACTTCGCTACCTGCCATTTGGAAAACTCGCTCGTCTTGGAGTAAGGATATTTCTGAAATGACATCTGTGGGAAATGCCAATAGCATTTTGTTAATTTCTACTAGCAGAACTCGCGCTACGGAAAGGGTAAATGGTACTGATAGGGTGAAGGTAGTACCAACTCCGGGTTCCGTATCAACTTTGACATCTCCTCGAATCAGTTTCAGGTTGTTGCGAACCACATCCATACCAACACCGCGCCCAGATAATGCTGTGACTTGCTCGGAGGTGGTAAAACCTGGTTCAAAAATTAGTGATAACAGTTCTTCGTCACTAGCATTAGCGAGTAGAGAAGCATCCAATCCCATAGCTAGGGCGCGGGTGCGAATTTTCTCCAGAGAAATGCCCCAACCATCATCGCGGATAGTAATCAGGGTGCGATTGCTGCGATGAGTAGCTGTAATTTCAATCAATCCTTGTTCTGGTTTACCCAGAAGGCGGCGGGTGCTAGTATCTTCGATACCATGATCGAAAGCATTCCTTAAAAGATGCATTAAAGGTTCGTTTAATGCTTCTAAAATGCTGCGTTCAATTAAAGTGTTACCGCCTTCAACTTTCAACTGCACATTTTTCCCATACTCTACATTTAAATCGCGCAAGGCTCTGGGAAAACGTTCGACTAAATCGGACAGCGGCCGCATTCGGATGTGATTTAGCTTTGTTTGTAACTGTTTAGATGTTTTGTTTAATTTACGAGCAATTTGGTCTGTATCATCTACACTGAGTTGCACATCAGTTGTAACTTCCTGTACCTGAACAATGGTTTCCATAACTTCCTGCGATAGCAGGTTTAAATCGTTATAGCGATCCATTTCTAAGGCATCAAATTCTCTATCTGTGCCTTGTATTTGATAACCATTTTCAGCTTGCACCTGCACCCCAGCAGATATGGCAGATTGAGTGGAAATTTTGTCGTAGGCTGTACGTAATTCTTGGTTTTCTCGGTCGAGAACTTGGACTCGCTGATTCAGGTTACGAACGAGTTTGCGTAATCTATCTAGTTGCGAGTTCAACCCATTTCGCTGAACAATTAGTTCGCCAAACAAATCATTAATTTGCTCTAATTGTTTGCTGGGAACTCGGACGCTATTCTCATGAGTTTCCCGCTCCTTAGCAACGCCATTTGGCTCTGCTTTACCCTCGCCAAATCTGGCATCTGGAGGATTATTTTCTTTAGCAAATATGGGATTGTGCTCGGTGACATTAACAGAATTTACGTCATCGGCAAATTCCGCATCCACAAATGTAAAATTAGCAGCGATACCTGCGTTGGGCTGCACTAACGCTTCATCATTAGTCCAATTCTCTCTAGTATTTTCTGGTTGCCAAACAGATGTTGGCGCTACTTCTGTATCGACGATATTTGTGTCTGCGGGAGGAAGTTGTGGTATTATTTCTGCTGGTAATAATGGCTGCGATCGCGTATAACTACCAAATTCAAGTTCTGTAGGTAAGCTATCTAGTTGATTTGTCAGCACCAAAGCTTGCGATCGCCGCCATGCTTGCAATGCTAACTGGGCAATTTCGGGAATGCGCGAGCTACTAACAGTTTCCAATTGCTGCGTTATTGACTCACAAAGCTTCGTAAAAGCTGCCAACTGGAGCATTTCTCCCAAACCACCCAATTCAGCTGCCATGATCACAACTTCTTCATGCAAACCAGGCTGTTCGCTATCTGCCAATATAGATTCTAGACGTTGCAAACACGCTTCTACTTCCGTTCCAAATAGCAAGGGGATAACGTCTTGTCCATCTTCTGGGGATAGCATGGTTGAGGCATCCTCAGGGGTAGGATCGCCCAAGCGATCGTGCAACTCATCAAAAATTGGGTAACAAAAGGTTGCTAACCACTGATCTTCGACAACATTTCCTTCTGCAAGTAACTCTACAATCTGACGCAGCCAGTCAACTCCAGATAGCAATAAACTTTGCAACTGAGTATCGATTTCTAGAGAATTTTTTTTAGTTTTTAAAACTTTAAAAGAATCTTCCAAACGGTGAGCTAAATCACTTAGCGATCTAAATCCCATCATCCCCGCGCCACCCTTGATAGAATGAGCGGCTCGGAGTGCAGCATTGATTTTATCTAAATCGATGCGGTTAGAAGTATCGATTTCTAGCAATACTGTTTCTAGGGTATTTAAATAATCCGTTGCTTCTTCCAGAAATTGCATCTGGATTTCTAATTCTTTGTCTTGTAACATGGTTTTTGTTAATAGTCATTGTGGGCATTGGGCATTGGACATTGGGCATTAGTTTTAGACAAATGACTAATGACAAATGACAAATGACAAATTTAACTAACTTTAAAAGCCTCGACAGTTTCTTGTAACTGATGGGAAATCTCCACAGTTTGTTGCAGAGATTCGGAAACTTGGCGAGAAGAATCGCTGGTGCGTTGTGATACAGCAGCAATATCTTTCATCAATTGGCTAACACTTTGTGATGTTTCAACCTGAGATGCAGTTGCAGTGGAAATTGACTGCACTAAGAAGTCAATTTGACGCGATACATCCAAAATTTCACTCAGACTTTGTTTAGCCTCCTCTACAATTTGAGTCCCTTCCACCACTTGGGTGGTTCCTATTTCCATCGCCAGCACCACTTCACTGGTTTCTCGTTGGATGTTCTCAACAATTTGTTCAATTTCTTGGGTGGCTGCGGCACTCCTGACTGCTAATTCACCGACTTCTTCAGCGACTACGGCAAAACCTTGACCTTCTTCACCTGCACGTGCGGCTTCAATGCCAGCGTTAATAGCTAGTAAGTTCGTTTGGATGGCGATTTGGTTAATCAAGGACACCACGCGAGAAATTTGTTGCGAAGATTCTCCCAAACGTTTTACTTTCTTAGTAGTTTCACCCACAGTTTCCCGCAAAGACAGGATGTTTTGTACTGTCAAATCCATCGCGTGTCCACTTTTGGTAGCGGTGTGAGCCGCGTGGTTGGCAATGAAAGCAGCTTTTTCAGCGCTTTCAGCTACGGCTTTCATCGATTGGGTCATTTGGTCAACAGCATCGAGGGTGTGGTTGATTTCGGCAGCTTGGCTGAGTGCTTCCTCTGCTAAATGGCGGATGGCTCCTTCGTTAGAGCCAATAGCAGTATTCACGTGGGTAGCAGCTTGTTGAACTTGGGTAACAATATCCCGGAGGCTTTCAACAATGGAGTTGAAAAAGTCGGCAACAGTGCCTATTTCCCCAGCCGTTACGTCTGCACGCACTGTTAAGTCGCCTCTGGCTGCACCTTCTACGTCGTTGAGCAGTTGTAAAAGTTGCTGTTGCAGTGTCTCGTTTTGATGTCGTTCGTCGTCAGAACCGATTACTGGAACATTCCTAGATTGCTCTATATCTTCTAATAACTTGGCTTGTTCTAAGGCGTAGCCAATTTGAGTTGCTATCTGTTGAAACAATTCAATTTCCGGTTGTTGCCAAACACGAGGAGTTTCGCAATTATGGGCAATTAATAAGCATAAAAGCTGTCCTTGGGCAAAAATCGGTACGATCAAATCACTTTTGACAGCAAATTTATCTAAGAGTTGGATGTAACCGTCGGCATTTTTCGAGCTTTGGTCTTGATGAATGTTCGCAACTGCTTGCACCTGTCCATCGTGATTAGTTTCTACATAACGTTCCCGAAAATAAGAATTTTCGATTTTCACTCCGATCATTTCCGGCCAATTACCAGTTACTGATTCAGTAACGACGACGCCATTTTTAGTATTTGAATTCAGGCTATAAATGATTACCCGGTCTGCTTTTAGCGCTTGCTGAACTTCTTTTACTGCTGCGTGATAAATATCTTCAGTTCTGAGAATTTTCCGAATTCTTAGGGTAATATCTGTTAGTAATTTTGCCCCTTCAACGTCCTGTTCCTTAACTAAGACTTGCAATTGTTCGGCCATCTGGTTGATATTTGCACTCAATAGCCCTAATTCGTCTTCTCTTTCAATTTCCAGACGGGTATTGAATTTACCTTGACCTAGTTTTGCTAATGCCGCAGTCGCATTTAAAATTGGCTGTGTAGTAAGTTTAGCTAATCGAGATGCGATCGCACCCACAATCAAGGCTGTTACTGCTGTGCCGATGGCTATAATCCACAACAATTGTCTTTGCGGCTCAAATACAATTGCTGTGTCTGTGGATAAAAGTACTTGCCAGTTTAAATCTGGTAAGCCATCTACCGTACTGGCTGGTACGTAGCTAACTAGTTCTTGTTTCTTGTAAATTTTGGGAACTTCTATAAAGCTATTTACCTTTTTGGCTGCTATCAGTTTAGGTAAAGTAGAATACTCTGCCTTTGCTTCTTTCCCCAATAATCCCTTTTGTGGACTCAAGAAAACTGTTCCTGAAGCATCCAGCAAATGGTATTGTTGTCCATTGGCTACGTAGTTTTTGATGACTTCCTCTAAAGATTTTATGGGCATACGTGCTTGTACCACGCCAATGGTTTGGCCCGTCCTTGTCTCTTTAATGGGTGCAGCTATATAAATACTCACTAAACCAGTATCTTTTACTGTTTCCGGTTTACTGATGATAGGAGTATCTTTTTGTAAAGCGTCTTGAAAGTAGATACGGTCTTTTTGGTTGTCTAGGGGTTCACCTGTGGATTGGACAATCAAGTTACCTTGGCGATCGAAAACAGCAATGCTGTCATAAGCTTTGTAGGCTTCCACAACTCCATCTAGGACTGCTTGCTTTTGCTGAGTGCTGATACTGTTACTAGCTTGGGGGCTTGTCAAAAAAAGCAAACTTGATATTACCTGAATATCACCGTAGCGTCCCAACATGAAACGGTTAACTTTATCACTTAAGCCTGTGGCTTCGGCTTGTTGAGATTGAGTAATTTGCTTAGTAATTGACTTGTTGGCAAAACCAAAAGCGATCGCACCGATGCCCAATACTGGTATTGTACCGATTGCGATCGCTAAAATAGTCGCTTTTTTAACTAATCCCAGCCTTGTAAAAGAGGCAATAGCCTGATTTAAGGAAGAATTATTAGCTGTTTTAGTAGTAGTGTTATTTGGTAGCTTTACTACACTACTAGTGATTTTTTGGGATGAAATCAGCGATGCTCGATTTTGAGCACCGCTACCTTGATTTGCATTAGTTTTATTAAACATAAAAGTAGTTCTCCTAACTATGTGAATAAGAACACTAAAAACCCTTTTTAGCCGTACACCCTAATCACTGCGGAGAATAGAAGACTGTACAATTGCCTGTGCATCTAATACCAGTAATATTTCTTCTTGTTGCACAACGCAGCCACATAAATAAGGAACTAAACTAGATGCTACTTGTCCTATAGGAGAATGAATCTCATCAGCGATAAATTTAGTTGTACCTTTTATTTCTTGCACAACTAAACCCAACACCAATGATTCCACTTGAATAATGATTGCATTGTACTGCCGCAGTCGATAATCTAGAGATTCTAAATTGAGCATTTTTGGCAGATCAACTACCCAACTTATCCGACTCCGCCAATTCATTAATCCTAAAATGCAGGAGGGCATATTGGGCATTGAGGTGATAGATTCAACAGGCACAATAATTGCTTCTTGCGTATGTTTCATCGATAAAACAGCAGCAGTCTGTTGATTTAGCTGAAACTTCAGATAACCATCCGCTAAACTGTTTTGAATTGGTTTTGAAGGAAGTGTAATATTTGTATTAACCATTGATTCAAATTACCACTGATTTAATAGTACGTAGGAGATGTTCGCGGGTGTAAGGTTTAGTTATATAAGCATCTGCACCTTGTCTCATCGCCCACAAACGGTCAATTTCTTGATTTTTTGAACTACAAATTACAATCGGCACTTTTGCAGTAATGGGATTTCTTCTTAGAGAACGACACAATTCAAATCCACTCATTTCTGGCATTACTACATCAGTAACGATCGCATCTGGTTTTTCTAACACAGCTTTTTCTAAAGCTTCTTTTGCACTAGAAGTTTTAATTACGTTGTAACCACTCTCTTTTAGATAATGGCTCATTAATTCCAATTCACTGGGAGAATCTTCTACAATCAGAATTGTGCCAAGTAAAGTCAGGCTCACTATAAATCTCCTAAAAAAATAAATTAAACATATGTTATTATTTTTCTTTGCCTTAGCTTAAATTAACCAAGATGTTTAAAAACCATTTTTAGCAATTCTGATTGTGTAAAGGGCTTAGTCAAATATCCTGATGATCTGACCATCTTAGCCTTTGCCCTGTCGATAAATCCTGTTCTACCAGTCACCATAATGATCGGTGTATTTTTAAAAGCCGAATGCTTCCGTAATAAGGAACATAGCTCATAGCCATCTAAACTCGGCATCTCAACATCGAGCAAAATCAAATCTGGCTTACTCCGAAGAATTTGCATTAAAGCTTTTACCGGATCGTTGATCATCACAACTGAAAATGTGTTCTCATCCAAAAAGTATTTGATAGAATTCAAAACTGTTTGGCTATCATCAATGCAGGCGATCGTATATAGTTTTTTGCCAACAGATGGCTGAGTAATGTTATTCTTATCAGGAAGCTCCAAATTGATTGGTAGCGGCAAATTTTGCCCAAGTTTTATTTGCAGTTGTGGCTGAACTTGAGACGGTTTTGTTGTAGATAAAACTTGGGAACTCGCACCAGCCGGAATTGATGACTTGATATTTTGCCGATTTCTTAACTGTTTTTGACAGTGCTCAACAAGTAACCGCAAATCCAAGCGACAAAACTTTGGTAGTTCATCCAAAGAGCTTTCTGGACTGAATTCATAGCTACCTTCTTTTAAACACAGAAATGATTCCAGCACTTCTTTTGCCAATTCGTCTATCAGGCTTGCTGCTTGTACAGAGGTGATATAGTCCTGATTTACTAACCAACAAATAGCTTGGTAATCTGCATTTGGTATTGATTGATGCTCATTCTTCGTCTCAAACATCAGCCGCATCTGCACGCGAGTGGCGCTGTTGAGAGCAGGAATTTGCTGGCTCAAGCGTCGCAAGTGACTGTCAAGCCGTTCAAACAGTTTATCTGAATAGGAAGCGTAAGTAAGTTTACCTTCCTCTAGATAAATTGACCAAGAAACTATTCCAGTAAATATGTTTAAGCACCCTGTAGCACGCCGACTGGTTAATTGTGCCAACAGAGATAGCGGATGTAGTTTTTGGAACAACCTGTAGCTACCTATAGGAGTTGTGCTCATTTTGCTTTTACTTCAGCTAAATTCGATACGTGTAAGCTAATTTCATCCAGAGTTATTCCACAATTGAAATCAGGTAAAAAATGTTAAACTTTTGTATTTTAAAGTACATCAGTTTATATCTAGTGTTTGTGGTTAAACTCAACGAAAACAGCGTTATTTTCAAATAATCAAATCTCAGTAAATTCGTAAATTATTATTAATTTACTTCCTGTTACTGAGATTTACAGACATTTTTGGGCAATAAGACATAAAAATGTCAAGACTAGATGAAGCCACTTTCCATTGAGTAACCCCAATCTGACCACAGGAATAATACTGATTTTGTAGATAGTAATATATTTGAACTTCTGTATTTACACTTAAGTAAACTCTATTTTTTAAGCATATAGGGTTATATGAAGCCACTTTGCATCGAATAACTTCAACTTGACCTCAGCAATAATACTGATTTATTGATAATACTAGATTAGTGTTTTAATATTCACACTTAAAAACATAGATTAAACAGAATACAAAACTTATCTAATGATTTTGCATAATACCAAAATCCTTGTAGAGACGTAGCACTGCTACGTCTCT
>NZ_JAYGHD010000147.1:0-8893 GCF_034932245.1 Nostoc sp. UHCC 0251 | reverse complement strand
TCTTCCTTGTCTCCCCCCTCTTCCTTGTCTTCCTTGTCTTTTCCCAATGCCCAATCCTCAATGCCCAATGCCCAATCCCCAATACTCAATGCCCAATCCCCACACTTTTCTCTTTACAGCAAGTGAGCCTAACACCTAAGCTGGATTTAGGATTCATCCAAAAGATTTAAGCAGGCGATCGCTCGATGTCTATTCCCCAAATTAGTGAATTTACTATCCGCCGTCATGCCAACGCCAAATCTTTCCAACGGGGCGAGGCATACTATGAGGCTGGTGCTGTCAATACAGTTACCCAACGTGGCGATCTGCTTCAGGCAGATGTTGTAGGCAGTGAAGCTAAACCTTATCATGTCAACCTGAGTTTCGATAGCAGTGGGTTAACCTCAGCAAACTGTACCTGTGCCTACAACTTTGACGGGTGGTGCAAACATATTGTAGCGACAATGCTTGTCTGTGCGCGTAACCCAGAAAACATTGAGCAGCGCCCCACCCTAGAACAACTACTTAATCGTCTAGATTATATCCAAACTCAAAGGCTGCTGCAAGAGTTGGTCACAGAATATCCACCACTAATTGAGGCGATTGATCGCCATGTAGGTTGGATGACTAATCAGCAAAAAAACATAAAACCTGTGCTTCGCATTATTACTATTGATCCGGCTCCCGTTCGGCGGCAAGTGCGGCAAATTCTCCGGGATACCGTGCGTTACTTTGAGGAAGGGTGCGAAGAAGATCCAATTGGCGAAGAATTACTGAGTGTGGTGCAAACTGCGGTAGCTTTTAGCGAACGGGGAGAGGCTGAGAATGCGATCGCTATTTTAGAAGCGATTACCTCTACCTGTGCGGAAAATTGGGATGATGTTGCAGAATACGGTGCTGAAAACGATGAAGTGGTCGAGGAATTGAATAATGCTTGGTGTGAAGCAATTCTGAGTGCTGAACTCACCCCAGAAGAAAAAGTTGATATTCAAATAAATTTGGAAGCCTGGCAAGATGAGTGGAATGCTGATTTTGGCATGATCATGGAGGCTTTACGCCAAGGTTGGGATTATCCGCCTCTAGTGCAAGTTCTCGAAGGTAATATTACCGAAAGGGGAGCTTGGGAAGAAGACGTGCCAGACTACGCAGATGATTTGGCACTAATTCGCCTCAAAATCCTCGAACGTCAGGAACGTTACCAAGAATACTTATATTTAGCAGAAGCGGAAGGGCAAACTCAGCACTATCTGACAATGTTAGGGCGTTTAGGCAGGGTAGAAGAAGCAATTGATGCTGCTCAAACCCAAATGAACTCAATGGAAGAGGCTTATGCTCTAGCGAAAACACTCAGCGGACAAGGGGTATTACAACAAGCACTAGATATAGCCCAGAGTGGATTAAATTTACCAGGTAATTGTCAGTACGAATTAGGAATTTGGACAAGTGATTTGGCTGTTGAGTTGGGTAATACTGAAGCTGCTTTACTAGCAATCAAGGCAGCTTTTCAAGTGAAGCCCTCCTTTGTTGACTACCAAAAGATGGCAGAATTAGCTGGGGAAAATTGGGAAAGTCTCAAAATAGACCTGCTGAGAATTATCCGTACTGATAGTAGTTGGGGAACAGAATCAGCCAAGGTGGATATATTCTTGCATGAGGGGCTAATTGATGATGCAATTGCGATCGCTAGTGAACTTAGTTCTTATTATTCAGAGTTAATTCACCGAGTCATGGATGCTGCTATCCCTCACAATCCTAGTTGGGTGATTGCTAATGCTCGTCGCCGTGCCGAAAAGATTATGGATGCAGGTAAAGCCGAATACTACTACTACGCAATTGAATGGTTGAAAAAGGCACGTAATGCCTACTTGGAATCTGGGAAGAAAAGTGACTGGTTGAGCTATCGGGAAAACTTGATGCAAACCCATGCTCGTAAACGTAAATTGATGGGAATATTTAAGCAAAGGGATATGGAGTAACCCTAAATCATATACAAAAGGGAAGTTTGCCTACTTTTTTAGACATCTGGTGAAAATGAATTGTTTTGACGTTGCAATGCAACGTCTCTACAAGGGTTTCAGGTAACGCATAATTAATTTCTGGAGATGTCTTTTTAACAAAAGGATTTTGCCCCGAGTCTTGTTAATTGAGATAATAGGTAGATTTTGCCGTGATGTACTAGAACAGCGGGCACGTAAATAAATATACAATTTTAAATCGCGTCAGAGTTTGGAATAGAATTCTTTTGACTTTTGACTTCCGCCTTGCGGTACTAGGTTTATTTCTAACGCAACAACACATAATTCCAACATATCTGTTTATTTATGCAGATCAAACACCATCAATACTTTTAAGTCTGCAATAACCAGATGATTTAGCTTTTAAATTGAGATTTACCCAAAATATCAACTTTAGCGACACAAGATGAAGTAAGATTCACATCTGAAGGAGTCGCCGTATAATCCTATAGTTTCTGACAAAAAATAATCCAGTGCGATGATTAATAAATATCCTCAGAATCTTATAGTGTCCTGCTTACCGCTGAGTATGCTTCTATTACTGGGCAGCATATCTTCTAGTCCACTGAAAGCTCAGACTGTTGATACTACACAATTACCAACTAGTAATTTCATCCTGTCACAACAACTCCCACCACCACAGGATGTCCAACCACCCTCACCTTCCCCACTCCCCTCACCTGAACCGCCACAGCCGCTTCCCCCACCAGCAGAACTATTTCCCCCCTCTACCCCAACTCCCACACCTGAAGAACCACCCCCTGGCAACTTTCCTCAAACTATTATTGTTGAACGGTTTGAAGTTCTTGGTAGCACAGTCTTCAGTCCCGAAGAGTTAGCCCTCGCCACTGCTGAATTTACCAAACGACCGATCTCGCTGACCCAAGTGTATCAAGCACGTTCTAAAATTACTGATTTATACGTCCAAAATGGTTACATTACTTCTGGTGCTTATATCCCGCCTCAAACAATCCAATCCGGTGTTGTAAAAATTCAGGTGGTCGAAGGTAAATTAGAAGATATCCAGGTCACTGGGACTCGGCGGTTAAATTCAAATTATGTCCGTAGTCGGCTAGCAATAGCTACATCACCACCTCTGAATCGGCAACGTCTATTAGAGGCACTGCAACTTTTGCAACTTAATCCTTTGATTCAAAACGTCTCTGCTGAACTCTCAGCAGGATCACGGACTGGTGAGAGTCTCTTAGAAGTCAAGGTCAGCGAAGCTAAAACCTTTAGTAGTCAAATAATTCTTGATAATGGGCGATCGCCTAGTGTTGGCAGTTTCCGACGCCGATTACAATTGAATGAAGCCAATTTACTCGGATTGGGAGATGGTCTAAGTTTAGGCTACACCAATACTGATGGTAGCAACTCCTTTGACGCTAGTTACACATTACCACTCAATCCCCGCAATGGAACCCTTAGCTTCAACTATGGCACTACGTCGAGTAATGTCATTGAACCTGATTTCAAATCTTTAGATATTGAATCGGCTTCTCGCTACTACGAATTGACATTCCGTCAGCCCATAGTTCAAACTCCTACACAAGAGTTCGTCGTCGGGTTAACAGCTTCCCGACGCGAAAGTGATATCTCGTGGATACTACAGAGAGAGAGCCAAGGAGGCTTTCCCCCCTCTCTACTTTCACCCGGAGCTGATGAACAGGGACGCACTCGGGTATCTGCGTTGCGATTTTTTCAAGAATGGACGAGCCGTAACAGCCGTGAAGTTATCGCTCTACGCTCTCAATTCAGTTTGGGCATAGATGTGTTAAATCCCACGATTAATCAAAATCCTCCCGATAGCCGTTTTTTTGCTTGGCAAGGGCAAGGGCAGTGGGCACGCCTTTTAGCTCCTGAAACCTTACTTTTAATTCGTTTAAATACGCAGCTCGCATCCAGGACACTTTTGCCTATAGAGCAAATTGGCTTAGGCGGACAGGATAGCATCCGAGGCTACCGTCAAGATTACTTGTTAACGGATAACGGCACTTTTGTTTCTGCGGAAGTTCAAGTACCGATTCTGCGCCTACCCCAGATAGATAGCACATTACAGGTTGTCCCCTTTGTGGATTTTGGTGTTGGCTGGAACAGTTCTGGCAGAGAGAACCCCGACCCTAATACTCTAGCTGCTGTTGGTCTGGGGTTGCGTTGGTCACAGGGCGATCGCTTCACCCTTCGTCTTGACTGGGGTATTCCTTTAGTGTCTGTTAACTCAAATGACAGAACATTACAAGAAAACGGTCTGTATTTTAGTTTACTCTATAATCCTTTTTAAAATTTAGGGGTTTATTCTCCTTCCCTTCTCTACAAGAGTTTGGCACCAACGTTAAGTTACCACCATTAAAGCCAACTGGTATAGGAATCGTATTTGATTTTTGAAATTATCTATGTGGGCAGGGAGTAGGGAGTAGGGAGTAGGGAGTAGGGAATTAGGCTTTTCGGTCTGTACCGAGCTTTTTCAGAAATCAAACATTAGTCCTATATGCGATTTCTAATCTCAAATATTTCTTCTCCAGTGGGGTGCGCCCAATTAATTTAATTCTTGCCTTGCTCTTATCTATTTCGCAAAACTCAGTGAAACAGAACTATTTGAGTGATTAAAAAATAAAATCAGCCGTTATTTATTTAATTCAGAGTTTCCCACTACTCAGAATAAAAATCCGCAAATATACCATGTGTTCGATTCAGCGTTTGATTTTATTCTGGGTATCCTAAGAAAGACAAGGATTAGATGATATAGAGAAAGGGGCAAAGTTTATAACTTATGTATGGGTAGAGAGAACAGCTATAACTTCTACCGCAAAACTGATTTAACAATTAGCCATCTCATTCCAAAGGGTCAATCATGAAAAGAAGGACTAGTTTACACCCTCATACCCATTTTGGAATCATAGACGGTGACAAATTTGATTGAACAAATTTTTCTACATATTCAAACTTTCAAGCTCCACTTCTGAGATTAGTATTTTTCAGACTAAGACATAAAAATATGAGAATTTGAGGAACAGCCATGCTAGGAAATGAGCGGGAAAAAATACGCCATCTTTTGGTCATCCAAGACCTGCAAGGGCGGCGAACTGTCCCCTTGCAAGAGACTACTTATTCTCTGGGGCGGCATCCCGCAAACACTATTGTCTTGTCTTCCCGGTCAGTATCAATGCAACACGCAATTTTATTGCGAGTAACTGTTCCAGAGACTGACCAATACGGCTTCCAGATTATCGATGGCAACTACAAGGGGAAAGGAAGTACTAATGGGTTATTTGTCAATGGCACTAAATGCTACTCTCATAATCTCAGAAACGGAGATGTCATTGCCTTTGGCGGTAATCAAGCTCAAGCTAAATATTATGCTATTTCCAACCTCTCAGAACAAGCATTTTCTGAATCTTGTGATGTAGAGGACTTATCTGATTTCTTATCAGAACAAGCCAGTCCTGCGAATCCTTTTCAAACCCTAGCTATCGATCCCATCTTTGAAGCAGCTAGTGAGTCTGCCCTAGCTCGCCTAGCATCCTTCCCTGAACTCATTCCCAATCCAATTATTGAGATGGATTTCGAGGGAACAGTTACTTATCTCAATCCAGCCGCAGCTCTCAAGTTTCCCCAACTTAGGGAAGTTGGGACGGAACACCCGATTTTAACAGGACTCCTAAGTAAAGCTAAGAATTTTAAAAAAAATTCTTTTGTGCGGGAGGTGGAAGTAGGTACAGAAGTTTTTGAACAATCCGTCCTCTATCTTCCTGAAAGTGATTTAATTAGAACCTTTATTATTAGGGATATTACAGAGCAAAAACAAGCCACAGCCGAACTGCGTCAGCGCGATCGCTTGCTACAAGCAGTTGCAGAAGCCGCCAATTATTTGCTAGGAGAAATGAATTATGAAATTGGTATTACTCAAGCTCTAGCTATACTAGGTGAAGCTGCCAAGGCAGATCGTGCCTATCTCTTTCAGAACCATCCCCATCCTGCTACAGGGGAATTAGCAGTTAGCCTCCGGTTTGAATGGACGCACTCTCTTATTCAATCTACCCACCACCATTGGCAGAATCAGCCTTATCAAGGTTCTGGATTAGACCGTTGGTACACTGTTCTCTCTAGTGGCCAGTCGATAAGCGGACTCACCCAACAATTTTCTGCCGCCGAACAAGAATTCCTGATTAGAGATGGCATTCAATCCCTTCTTCTGGTGCCTCTCCGGTTGGAAAATGAGTGCTGGGGTTATCTTGGCTTGGCAGACTGCACCTTTGAGCGCCATTGGTCAAAGCATGAAGAATCTACCCTTTTGACGATGGCCGCCAGTATTATTAGTACGCAGCAGCGTCAGCAAGTAGAAGAAAAGATTCGCTATCAAGCCCTTCATGACCTGCTGACAGGGTTGCCTAATCGCCAACTATTTAATGAGCTGCTTAGTAAAACTCTGCCCAACGCCACTCGGAATGGTGAAAGTTTAGCTGTGATCTTCCTCGACCTGGATCGCTTTAAGGGTATTAATGACACTCTGGGGCACACTCTGGGAGACAAATTGTTACAAAGCGTCGCTCAAAGATTAAAAGACTCACTCAGAGGCGGAGACACTATAGCCCGTTGGGGAGGTGATGAGTTCACTATCTTACTCCCGCGAGTCAATGATATTGAAGAAGTAACCCAGGTAGCGAATAGAATCTTACAAGCCTTACAGGATTCCTTCAATCTGCAAGGGCATGAACTTTATGTGTCTGCCAGCCTCGGTATTGCGTTACTTGATAACAACAGCCCTGATGCCGAAACACTAATCCAGCACGCAGATGCCGCTTTATACTACGCCAAGGACAAAGGGCGGAATAATTACCAATTCTATAGTGTTTCTCTAAGTGCCAAGAATCCTGAACTTCTGACTTTAGAAAAGAGCTTGCGCTATGCCCTAGAACGTGAAGAATTTATGTTGTACTATCAGCCTCGTGTGAACATTGCCACAGAAGAAATTACTGGTATGGAAGCTCTGTTGCGTTGGCAGCACCCAGAAATGGGATTGGTCGCACCCACTGTCTTCATTCCTCTGGCCGAAGAAAGTGGATTAATTGTTCCCATCGGCGAATGGGTGCTGCGGACAGCCTGTAGCCAAAATAAAATCTGGCAAGATGCAGGGTTACCACCCATGACGATCGCTGTCAATCTTTCTCTTAAGCAGTTCCGCCAACCTAAATTGGTAGAGACTGTAGCCACAGTTTTAGAAGAAACGGGGCTGGAGCCGCGTTTTTTAGAATTAGAAATTACTGAAACCACAGCCATTGAAGATTTAGACTTTACCAGAACGATCTTACAAAATCTACGGCAGATGGGTGTTTACATCTCCATTGATGACTTTGGTACAGGTCATTCCTCGCTCTCGCGCTTACAGCTTTTGCCACTCCACAATCTGAAAATAGATAAATCTTTCATTCAAGATTTGACTGTGGATGTAAAAGTAGCTCATATTATCAAGGCCATAGTCACCTTGGGACAGAGCTTAGGATTGAAGTTGACAGCCGAAGGGGTAGAAAAGGAGGAGGAATTGGAGTTTTTAAAATCTATCAACTGTGAAGATGTACAGGGCTTTTTATTCTACCGGCCGCTTTCTGCAAAGATTGCAACTGAAATCCTCGAAAGTAAACGACCAATTCTTTAAGACTCGACCAACCCAAAAATCATGGGTGAAGGAAGGCAGGGGGAGAAGAGGAGTAGGGGGAGTAGGGGGAGCAGGGGAAGCAGGGGAAGCAGGGGAAGCAGGGGAAGCAGGGGGATAGAAGAACTTGATTGTCTTACCAAAAAACCCGGAAGTTTCTTTGGTGGACTATGAGTATTAAGGAAGAACTGTTTGTACTAGTGACGATACAATAGCATTCATTGTCTTGCTGCCAACCTTTTTCGTCCTATGCTGCCAGTCATCTATTCCGACGAATTTTTAGACCACAAGACTGGAAAATACCATCCCGAAAAACCAGAACGTTTGATAGCGATCGCTACTGCCCTAAAAGCAGCAACATTCGCGGATAAAATTGACTGGCGATCGCCTACACCAACATCAGAACAGCCATCGCTAATGTCTGTGTTACTTAAAGCGCATAGCCCAGCCTATATCAAAAAACTTTGGCAAATCGCTTCTAGTGGCGGCGGCCCTTTGGATGGAGATACGCCAGTTTCCCCGCGCAGTTATGATGTGGCATTATTAGCAGTCAGCGCATGGTTGGATGGAGTTGAGGCTGTGTTACAGTCCGCTAATCCAGCTTTTGTACTGGCGCGTCCCCCAGGACACCATGCAGAAAGTGATGCGGGGATGGGCTTTTGCCTATTTTCTAATGCAGCGATCGCAGCTTTATTTGCCCTGGAACAACCCGGAATTAACCGCGTCGCCATCCTAGATTGGGATGTACATCACGGTAATGGTACTCAGGCGATCGTTGAATCTGAACCACGCATCGCTTACTGTTCCGTACATCAGTATCCCTGCTATCCCGGCACTGGAAGAACGACAGAACGCGGCTTTCATAATAATGTCTTAAATTTACCAGTACCCCCTGGTAGTGATATTGCAATATATCAGCCACTATTTGAAAAACAGGTCGTACCCTTTTTAGCTAACTTTCAGGCAGATTTGCTGATTGTCAGCGCTGGTTATGATGGCAATGCCGCAGATCCTTTGGCAAGTATCAATTTGCAGCCAGAAGACTACGCTTTATTTACTGATTATTGTCTAGGGATAACTCGTAAAATTCTCTTTGGCTTAGAAGGTGGTTATGATTTTGATTCTCTTTCTCAATCAGTTGTAACGACAATTAAACAATGTTTAATTTAAGAATTTCCTTTTTTTAGGTGAAACCGTAACTGCCCAGGTAGGAAAGTCAGGGATATTCCCGTGAGGGAGGAAAGATGGT
>NZ_JAYGHD010000146.1:0-9172 GCF_034932245.1 Nostoc sp. UHCC 0251 | reverse complement strand
TACGGCATAACACACCCTACTGAAATATTTTCAGAAATCAAATATGATTCCTATACTGGACTGATTCTTTCGTACCAAGTACTGGGCATGAGTTTATTTGGAGAGTGGAACCACGCCAGATTACGCCCATTAGGATTTCCACGAGCGATCGCTATGATATGGTATCAATTAAAAACAATAAATCACTCTCGATTAGTTTGCCGTTAAATACCTGCTAAAAATTTAGCAGAGTTGTTTACAGATAATATTAATTTTGAAATCATCTTTGTCTTATGACTATATTTAAATCATCTCCACTTGGCGGAAAACAAAATACACGTACAGTTGGGCAGAGTTTCCAGCCGATATTTTTAATTATATTTACTCTATCAATGGTGACGGGAATCAGCGTTCGTTTGGCATATTTGCAAATTACTGAAGGAGCAAGCCACCGAAAACGAGCCGAATCAAATCGGATTCGGATGATCCCCAAACAACCAGAACGAGGCAACATCTTTGACCGCAATGGCAAACTTTTAGCCAGTACTCGCTATCCTCGCTCTGTATATTTGTGGCCGATGGCACATACTAAGCCAGCATGGCGAGTTGTGGGAGCGCGTCTATCTCAAATTCTCGAAATTCCCCAAGAAGAGATGGAAAAGAAACTAGAAGAGGCAGGCGCTAACTCTTCTTCACTCATACGCATTGCTCGTGACTTGAATGAAGCGCAAATCACAGCATTACAAGAGTATCAAAGCGAACTTAAAGACGTAGAAATTTCTACAGAAGCCGTTCGCTACTACCCTCACGGCAAGGAATTAGCACATGTATTAGGCTATACACGAGAACTGACCGCCGAGCAGTTAAAAGAAAAGAAGCAAGAAGGTTACAGATTGGGTGATGTGATTGGTCAAATGGGAGCTGAAAAAGCTTATGAGAAAAGTCTGCGGGGCGAATGGGGCGGTCAGCAGGTAGAAGTTGATGGTGCTGGTCGGCCGCTCCGGGTTTTGGGGGTGAAACAGGCCAAGGCTGGTAACGATTTGCACTTGACCGTAGATTTAAATATGCAAAAGACAGCAGAAAAAGCTTTGGGCAATCGAGACGGTGCGATCGTGGCACTTGATCCAAAGAACGGTGCCGTTTTAGCAATGGTATCTCACCCTACCTTTGACCCAAATATTTTCTCAAAGCAGAAACTCACTCAAAAAGATTGGGAAACTGTGCAAGGTGCAGATCATCCTTTGGTCAATCGTGCCCTCAGTGTCTTTCCACCGGCTAGTACCTTCAAAATTGTCACCACCACAGCCGGACTGGAATCCGGTAAATTTTCTCCCAGCACAGTCCTGCAAACCTACGGTTCCTTAAACATTGGTGGTACCCGATTTGGTGAATGGAATCACGCTGGATTCGGCCCATTGGGTTTTGTCGGTGCATTACAGTGGAGTAGTGATACCTTCTTTTATCAAATTGGTCGCGGAGTTGGCGGTCCAACTTTAATTGAATGGACTCACAAGTATGGATTTGGTAAAAAAACCGGCTTTGAGTTTGCTAACGAAGAAGCAAAAGGTTTAGTGCCAGATGAGGCATGGAAGCAGAAAACTTGGAAGATACCTTGGACTGTAGGCGACAGCATTAATATGTCAATTGGTCAAGGTGCTTTACAAACTACACCTTTGCAAGTTGCCGTTATGTTTGCCGTGCCCGCCAATGGTGGCTACCGAGTCCAGCCACATTTGCTGAAAGACAATGAAGAGGCAAAAAGCTGGCGAGAATCTTTAAATATGAAGCCAACAACCATAAGTGTTCTCCGTCAGGGACTACGGAAAGTAGTATCTGAAGGTACAGGTAAGGCTTTGATGCAGCCAACAGTTCCCCCAGTCGCTGGTAAGAGTGGCACTGCTGAAGCTTGGAAGGGCCGTGTTAAGCAAAATCACGCTTGGTTTGGAGCTTATGCACCTGCTGATCAACCAGAAGTTCTGATTGTGGCATTTGCAGAACATTCCGGCGGCGGTGGTGGTAGCATTGCTGCGCCGATGATCTTACAAATTATGGAAGAATATTTTCAGCGCAAGTATCCAGGTAAGTATCAGAAACCAGCATCTGAGAGTCCAGCAAACAGCAAACGTAACTAAGCGTGGGGCATGGGGCATAGGGCATTAATTATTCTCGTCTGCTCCTCTTGCCCTTATCTCCCCATCGCCAAATAGAAATGGGGTCAATCATGATTGATGACTATATTCGAGCCATAATGACTAAAAATCAGATTCCGGGGCTTTCTGTGGCAGTGGTGCAGGAAGGTGAACCTGTTTTAGTTAAGGGCTATGGATTAGCGAATGTTGAACACTGTGTACCAGCTACTGAACATACAGTTTATGAAATTGCGTCTGTTGGTAAAACTTTCACCGCTACAGCCATAATGATGCTGGTGGAGCAAGGGATAATTTCGCTAGAAGAAGCGATGCCTGCGGCGGTAAACTACGCAAATTATCTCGATCATCTACCCCTAACGTGGCAAAATGTCACAATCGGGCATATTCTGTCTCATCAGTCTGGACTTCCCAGCTATACCGACGCGCCAAACTACTGGGAAATTACCCATCTTGATTTATCGAAATCTGAAATTTTGGCTCTAGTTACTCACCTACCCCTCAAATTCCAACCGGGTGAGTTTAGCGCCTATGACAATACAGGCTACTATCTACTGGGTTTGATCCTAGAAAAGGTCACTGGAAAAACTTATAGAGATTTGTTGCAAGAGCGCATTTTTGCTCCTTTGGGAATGAATGCAACCGTAATGAATGATCCCAAAGATATTGTGGCGCACCGGGCTGCTGGCTATCGCTTGCTAAACAGCAAACTCGTTAACAAACCTTACTACAGTCCTTCTGTTACCTATTCGGCTGGAGGTCAACTTTCCAGTGTGGAAGATATGGTGAAGTGGGAACAGGCGCTTTGTGGTGAAACTCTGTTAAAGCAATCAACCCTTGATTTGATGTGGACTCCTCATTTTCCCAATCAGGGCGATGATTGGGAAAAGTTGAGATATGTTGCAGGTTTAGGTTGGTGGGTATTGAATTATGGCGATCGCCGAGTAGTTGGTCATAATGGTTCAATACTAGGATTCGCAAGTAACATTACCCGCTTTATTGATGACAAAATCACCGTAATTGTACTTTGCAATTTAGATCAAATTTCCCGACCAGATGCGATCGCTAAGGAAATCGCTGAATATTATTGTCCAGCCCTTAAGGAAGTCGTGCTTCAGCCTCCATTAAAAGAAGCAGGAGGAGTAAAAGGAGAGGGGAAAAACCGATGACTCCTAACTCTGTGAATTTTAGATTTTAAATTTTGGATTAAAGGAAAAATCTAAAATCGAATAACTCCTATGGCGATATCTGAGCGGGTTTCAAATTTTTGGCTTTGTAGAATATTTCTAAGCTATTGCGATCGCCTACAAAACGCCAGTGCCAAGGCTCATAACTCACACCTTGAACATTATTTTTAGGAAATGACATTTCAAAGCTGAAACGCGCTGCATTTGCTTGCAGCCACCGATACGCCTTAGTATTTTCAAAGTTGGTTTGGAGATTAGTTGCTGGTACTGCTCCGTCTCCAATATCCACAGCATAACCTGTGTGATGTTCACTATGACCAGGAGGAGCGCTGAGGGCAGCTCGTTCTATTGGCGTTTGATTTCGCTGGGCACCGACACCAAAAAATAACGGCTCTTGGTCTTTGACTGAGCGAAAGCCAGAAATTGGTACTAAAATTACACCTGCACTCCGCGCTGTTGCTACCATCTCCTCAAATTTTTGGGCAGCAGATTTTCGCATTCTAATGCCCCTATTTGCGGAGATGGTTACAAGTTCTGATTCAGGGGCTTCTGGGTATGCCAGATGGCCTAACAAAGTATTGACATTACTAGATTCTGTAGTTGGTGTAGGAGTAGAACTAGTAACTGAGGGTTGAGAATCGACGGTTTTTTTGGGTGCAGTGGCGAAAAACAAAGAACCGCTAATTAGAGCCAGCAGGACAAATCCCGCTACTCCCCCAATCAGTAGAATTTGGGGTTGCAACCACATTTTCGTTGCTGCAACAGGGGTATCGCGTACAGCCACTGGAATATCATCACCAAGGTCATTCGATGAGTTTTGCGGTTTTCCAGAAAACCCAGCCTTATTCAAGGGTAAACTCCTGTTTCTGTGGGATAGCCATAATAGATTTTGCACTGGACAAAAGTAGATGTAACAGGTAGCATTTTACATTTATGGTTCTTAGGTACAATTTTGACAAATCTTTTAGAACTATACGTCAAGCTGGGAGGATTAGTCCTGGTAGGTTTTATTCTCGGACGCAAACTACCTGTTACAGTTCCTACACGTTTGGGACAGTATCTTTTTTGGGTGGGAGTACCCATAAGCATAGTATCTTTTTTGCGTCAATCTAGCTTGTCAGGGCAAATTTGGGTTGCACCTGCAATCGCTTACCTAGCCATTTTACTAGGAGCATTTTTAGCTTGGGTAGGGATTAAAGGACAAGCCTATTTTAAAAATACTGTCCCCAAACCATCGACTCAGGCTAGCTTGATCCTAGCGGCAACGCTGGGTAACACAGGTTATCTTGGTTTTCCCATCACCTTAGCAATACTAGGCAAGGAATACTTTGCTTGGGCGTTATTTTACGATTTGTTAGGTTCATTCCCAGGAACTTATGGCTTGGGTGTTCTACTAGCAGCCCGTTTTGGCGGTAGTGTCCAGAATCATTGGCAGACTGCTAGGGCCATTTTAATTAATCCTGCCCTATGGAGTTTTGGATTTGGCTTGCTGATTCAAGAAGCGACAATTCCCCCAGTAGTAGAATTTGGCTTGGAGAAATTTGCTTGGAGTAGTGTAGCTTTATCTCTAGTGTTAATAGGAATGCGATTAGGACTGCTCAAATCTTGGCGTAGCCTACCACAAGCAGGGATGAGCTTGGGAATCAAAATGCTGCTAATTCCCTTAATATTGGGCAGCCTTTTACCACTGTTTGGATTAACTGGTTCCACCGCAAAGGTAATTGTCTTACAAATGGCCATGCCTCCAGCTTTCGGCACACTGGTAATTGCTGAGACATTCAATCTTGATCGCGATCTAGCAGTTACTGCCCTAGCTGCTGGGACTATAGTATTGTTGGTTACTCTCCCAGTTTGGCTGTGGCTGTTTTGATTTTGGATTTATACACTGTGACGCGATCGCTTAAAAGCCCAGGAAAAAGGCAACTCAATCAAGGGCAAAGATAAATCTATGGCAACAAGATAAAATTTAAAAATTAATTTTATGCTCAATCCACAAAAGCTACCATTTCTAGAGTCTATTGGTTGGCAGATCAAAAATGTATATCAAATGAGTGAGAAAGAAATTGTTCAATTGTATCAACGCAATTGGCATCATAAAACTACGTTCAACAATTTAAAACAAGAAGAAAAAGATTTTGTACATTATTTAGCAAAAAAATATAACTCTTGGATATTACCTGATTTTGAAATGTTTCATCTTGCCCATCACAAGAATATACTTAAAATCCTTAATGCTTTCAATCCAGAAGTTTTTAAAAAAGCTTCCGCATACTTTGGCGGTGGTACACTCTTGGCGTTAGAGTATGATGAATACAGGCTTAGTAAAGATATTGATTTTCTCTTTCCTTATGGAACTGAAAATTACAGGTATTTAAGAAATCTGATTTACGACGAAGGAATTGTAGCATTATTTCAAAGTACAACAGATATCGAATTGGGTGATACTACAATCAATCAATATGGTATTCGTTTCCCTGTTGTAACCAATGAAATAACTATTAAAGTAGAAATTGTAGCCAATGGAATTTTTACTTTAGACCCTCCTGTTTATCCCGATTGGACAAAAATACCTTGTCTGAGTATAAGCGATAGATTTACATCAAAACTAATGGCTAATGCTGACCGATGGAACGATTCAAGTACACAATCTAGAGATTTGATTGACTTAGCAATATTGCGTGTAAATAACGAAATACCCGCACGTGCAATCGCTAAAGCTGAAGAAAGCTACGAAGTAAAAAAGCCATTAGTTAAAGCCATCACTAATTTTATTGAAAAAGAAAGATATAGAGATAAATGTTTTCATGAGTTAAACATACCTGAAGAAAAATTTTCAATGATAATGGATGGAATAAATTTGCTTCTTGTTGACTTAAAATCTATGAATTAAAGGAATTTAAATGGAAATTAAACTTCATGGTAAAGCAATTTTTACTGAATATGATTTTATCGTCAGATTGCTCAATTACTTGACTTTGGAGAATACTATAGGACTCATATTTGATTTTTGAAAATATTTCAGTAGGGTGTGTTATGCCGTAGGCTAATGCACCATCCGAAGATTCTGGTGCGTTACGGAAGCCGTAACACACCCTACATATACTTAGATTTTTTCATAAATCAAATACTAGTCCTATAGTTAAACTTCTACTGGATGCTGCCCATAATATGGTAAAGCCTCTGACCAATTAGGATACTTACCCTCTTGCCAATCGAGATTAGCTAGTTCCAAAATACTTGTCACTGTCGCTGCTAACCCAGATTGGGCTTGAATTAATTGATAATTCGTGTTCCAATTGGCTAATGTTTCCTGCCATGCTTCTGGTGTCAAAACTCTATCTGATAAACAGACTTTTAGTTTAGAAGTTTCTGGCTCAAACTGATAAATAGCAGCAAAAATTTGACCTCGTTGTGCTGGCATTTCCACAGCAAAAGTTTTTAAATTTTGACTTTTACCTACTTCTGCCCAAGCTACCGCAGCCAAAGTTGAAATCGCAAATACAGGAATATCTAACTGTTGCCCTAAAGTACGAGCAGTAACAACACCAATCCGAGTTCCTGTAAAGCCGCCAGGCCCTTTTGCAACGGCGATAAAGGACAAGTCTGCCCAAGTTTGCGGTTTGATAAATTCAATTAAATATTGATGTACTAAGCTAGATAAATCACGCCCTAAATTCCAAATTTGAGAGCGAGTATCGCCTGCAAAGTTACTAATTGCCAAACCTAATTCTGGTGTGGTGGTATGTAGTGCTAAAGCGTGTTTATTTATTCCAAGGTCTTCTAGTTGCGTTGTCAAAGTTACTTAAAATATCTATTTTTATAGAGTTAACGTGATTTATTCAAGCATAAATCAGAACGCGTAGGCGTAGCCCGCCGCAGGCATCGCAAATATTCGCTTGCTGTTCACTTTCTCTGTGCGATCGCTTTCCTGACATATCTTGCCTATATCATAAATTCGCGATCGCTGAAGAAAAAAATCTCATTACAGCATAAATCATGTATTTGAACCACATCTGATTTAAGGGCACAGCATTGCTGTGCCCCTACTGCGTGGTCTATTTACCTGAAAATAGCTGTAAGATACACCAATCATTTTCTGTCAAGTGGGCACTAATTCACCAGGACGCAACTTCGACCATTTACCCGTTTCCCGTTTAAAGCTCAGACAACCAACAACATCCCATTCCATTTCAATTACATCATCTTTAGTCCGAATGTTGACATTGATAGAAGGTTCATTCGGATCAAAATTTGGTGTTTCGGTCAAATGAGGCTGTTGGTGCTGTCCTTCGACGGCATGATAGGTAACACAGCGGTCTACATAGTGGCAGTTCACGCAAATACACATAATAGAACCAACTCCAGGGGCCTTTATTGTTAATCTAACTTAAGCCCAACTGTTATTCATGAGTTGCTGGGTTGATTTTTATTACAATGCACCAATCAGTTCCTTCTAGCCTAGCTCCCGAAAATTGGCCTTTCAGCTTGGAATTCCTGCCACAACCCGCTTACATGGTAGGTGGTGCTGTCCGAGATGCCATTCTTGGCAGAACTCGTGAATATCTGGATCTAGATTTTGTTATACCATCTCAGGCGGTAAAAGTAGCGAGAGCGATCGCTCGTCATTACAAAGCTGGTTTTGTGTTACTCGATGCAGAACGACAAATTGCCCGTGTGGTTTTTCCCCACGCCACAGCTGACTTTGCCCAGCAGGAAGGAGATAGCTTAGAAGTTGATTTGCACAGACGGGACTTTACAGTAAATGCGATCGCGTATAATCCCCATACACAAGAAATCATCGATCCTCTGCAAGGTTATAGAGACTTACAACAGGGCATTTTGCGAATGGTATCACCTGCAAACCTAGAAGATGACCCTTTACGGTTAATGCGAGGTTATCGCCAAGCCGCCCAACTCGGTTTTACCATTGAGCCAGCTACCCAAGCTGCAATTCGTTCTTTGGCATCCCATATCAGCAAAGTTGCAGCCGAACGAGTTAGGGTAGAAATTGGCTATCTGCTGGCAAATTCTCAGGGTACTCCTTGGATTACAAGTGCTTGGGAAGATGGTTTGCTTACCCCTTTCTTCAAAAACGCCACTCGTGAAAGCTTGCTTAAACTAGCAGCAGTTGATCAAGCAGCTGCCTTACTTACCCAAAATTGGCAACAATTCGGGGCGCAACTGCAAGAGTATATCCGCGATAGTATCAAAACCACTTGGTTAGGTATTGCCAAACTTGCTTGTCTTGTCAATCCAAATCCAGAATTAGCAGAAATAGAGCTACAAGAACTAACTTATAGTCGTGCCGAAATCCGGGGTGTAACCACTGCTTTGAAACTATTACCGCAGTTTCAAGTAGTCGATATGTCTTTGCGAGAACAATACATATTGTTCTATAACGCAGGTATTGTGTTTCCTGCTACAGCGGTTTTAGCTGTAGCACTTGATAATTTAGTTGAGGCGATGTCTGGTGACAAGCCACTACACACAGCGATCGCTACAACTCTCGAAACCAAAACAAGGGGCTGCCTTATTTGGGCATCCTTGATCAACCGCTACTTAAACCCTGATGATCTGGTTGCTCATCCCACTCCAATAGTTAGCGGGAAGGATTTGATCATAGCATTAGATATTCCAGCTTCAGCAATCATCGGTCAACTGCTGACAGAAATTGCTGTAGCACAAGCTGAGGGGAAAGTCTCAACACCAACAGAGGCGATCGCATTTGCCCGTCAGTTACTTGAGGGGCCTAATCATATCGTGTCCGGTTAAAGGCTTATCATTAAGACTGCAAGGGGGCAGGGCAATACTTCTCGGTTAAGGGGAAAAGGGTAAAGGGAAAAAGGGAAAGAAAAAACC
>NZ_JAYGHD010000145.1:0-9297 GCF_034932245.1 Nostoc sp. UHCC 0251 | reverse complement strand
CTCTGCCTCCTCTGCCTCCCCTGCTTACTCACCTCACAAAATCGCATTGCTCCCAGTCAGAATTCAGAATCAATCAGTGAGGGATTGGGACCCGCCACTGATAGATAGCTCCTGCCGTGTCGGCAAGCGTCTTGAAGACCACCACCAAATTTAAAATTTGGGGACTTAAACCCGTTTATTCATCCACCAGTCGCACAGAATTCAATTAACCAACCGTTGAAGCTTTCTATATGTTGCATCACTTTCTATAACTTACACAGATGATTACCAATAAAACCGGGAAATCATCTCAGTGAATGCATCATGCGCGGTCTTTGCTCCATTAGCAGCTTTAAATGCGGAAAATTATGGTAAAAAAATTCATCTCACAGAATTCATTTACCTCTGCGATCGCATGGGTCACGCTGATCATTCTTGCAGAATACGTTGCGCGGCGCTTTGTCGCTTATTGGCTCCCCCTCCTGGCAGCAGAGCGGGTGAACGATATGCTATCAATCATCCTGTGTTATGTTCTGCTTGTGTGGTTTACCGTGCCTAAAGCACAACGCAATGTAGGGCGTGTCAGTCAGGTTATACACGATATTCTGGCGCAGGCAAAGACATGGCTGCCTTGGGTAGGTACGGCAGTGATTCTGCTTTCAATCAATCTCCTCTCTCCTCTCGATCAATGGCTCTGGGGAAAGGTTCAACTTCCTGGCTGGCAAAGTCCCTCTTTGGATCCCCCACTGTTTCCTCAGGCTGCTCCAGTGCTGATTGTCACAAGCATGTTACTTGTCAATGGCATCTTCGTTCCTATAGCTGAAGAGTGGTTGTGGCGTGGATTGATTCAACCCCGCCTGATGAAGCAGCTTGGTTTTGCTTCCGGATTGTTGCTCACAGCCGTCCTGTTTTCACTCAAGCATGTGATTGTGGATGCATCGTTAGGACGATTACTATTCCTTACTTTTTTTGGTGTAGTCGTTGGCATCATTGCACGTCGTAAAGGTTGGGAGAGCGCGGCTCTGACTCACACGCTGGTAAACAGCATCTCGACCGTACTCTTTTTTCTCATCTTCAGAAAGTAATCTGACATTTGCAGCTTTGCTGCGTTCTGTAAAAGGTTGATTTGAAATAGAGGAAGTTATGGCAGAAACAATTGAAAACAAGCAGGCGGCGGATTCAAACAACGAAGTAAATTTGGTCTGTGAGTTTGTCGAAAAAGTTGCCGTCGTTACCGGAGCGGCGACGGGGCTGGGAGAAGCGATCGCTCTCAAGTTATTTCAAATGGGAGCGAAAGTAGCGATCGCCGACATTGATGTAGACGGCGCAAACCTCGTTGCTGAACGTTTGGATGCTTCCGGCAAGCGGGCGCACGTGATCGAAACCGATGTCCGCAATCATCAGGCGGTCGAAGCGATGGTGAACGAAACGGTAAATCGCTTCGGCGGACTGCATCTGGCTGTAAATAACGCTGGCATTACCGGTCCGCATAATGTTACCACTGCGGATTACGAGATTGACTGGTGGAACGATGTGATTGCCACCGATCTGAGCGGTGTCTTTTTTGGGTTGAAGTACGAAATTCCCACGATCATCCGCAGCGGCAGCGGCGCGATCGTCAATATGTCGTCGGCAAACGGCGTGGTCGGTGTCGCGGGCATCAGTCCATATACCGCCGCGAAACACGGAATTATCGGGCTGACGCGGGCGGCGGCACTGGAATATGCAGATAAAGGCGTGCGAATCAACGCCATCGGTCCGGGTTATGTAGATACACCGAATATGCACAAAGTACCGGAAGAAGCGCGATCGCAGATGGCAGCCTCGCATCCGATGGGTCGCCTCGCACAAACTGAAGAAGTTGCGGAAGTGGTGGCGTTCCTGCTGTCAAATAGGGCATCTTTCGTTACTGGCAGCTTCTACTTGATGGACGGAGGCTACACCGCTCGTTGAGTGTTAACCTCCCTGTGTGGAGTATATCAAGGTCAAGAATTTTTGCCGTATCTGCGGCAGCAAACCAACGCAGCACTCGTCAAGGTCAGTAGCGGTTTGGTTTACAGTCTTCCGAAGCAGGTGCGCCGATGTATGCGGCAGCTAAAGCGGGCGCTCAGGCAACGCCGACGTATTTGGCTGCGTGAAAACGGCAAGCAATTCGTGGTGATTGCGGCGGTCACGGGAAGATACCAAGCGAGGCGATGATGTAGTCGCCTTCGCACTGCCTTAGCACTTTTCTAATAAGAGAAAAGGAGGACATATACAGATATGTTTGCAGGCAAAAATACATATATGGCTGTAGGAATGGCGATCGGTGCAGCATTTAACAATATTCCGATCGGAATTGCCATTGGGATCAGTTTGGGTGCAGCAGTAGCAACAATTTGGATTGAAAAGGGTAATTGACCCAGAAACTATCCTTTTCTTCACAGTGCTGATCGAGTTTGTAGTCGAGCCATCACAGCAGCAGGCATTTATTTATTGATGCGATCGCATATCTTGTCGAACAGCAATTTAAGAGTTACGCCGGGTTCGTTTGGGCGAGTTTCCATGCGAGTGAAGATGGACAGAGGGTTGTTAATTACACTCAATGGCAATTAAAACAGCATTAAAAGAGGCTGGATCGCAAGCGGAGATTGTATCGAAATTCAAGGGTACGGATACGATTTAAGAGGGTAACACCGACAATGAATGAAGTCGTCGCCTCTAAGTTAGAGCAAGAGTAGGGCATAACTGCACTCACCAGTCCCAACTGCTCGTAAAGTATTAGAGCAGTTAATAGTAAACACAAAACCCCAACAAGTATTGTATGCCCAATACCCTCTTCCCTAGAATCACTCAGCTGACGCTAAAATGAGTCCACAGTTAAATTTGATTAGCGCTAAATGTTTACCATCGACTTAAGTATCAGAAATACTGCTTTCCCTATCTCGGTACAACGTAAGTCAGCAGAGGATGCCGAGGCTGTCTATCAGCTGATTTTGGCAGCAATCCGTTCTGGGAACCCTGACATTGTGGAACTCAAGTGCGAAGGCAAGACAGAGAAAAAAATTGCTGTCCGCGCTAGTGAAATTTCTGGGGTGCAGATTGTTCAGAAAGATGGTACAACCCCTGGTGGCGGCAGACCACCTGGCTTTTTCGCTGTAGCTGCTGAGTAACCAAGGTTGACAAATGGCTCAAGTGGGCATTGAGGTCAAGGATTTAAATTTCAGTTGGCCTAATGGAGAGAAGGTTATCAAATCTTGCTCTTTAGAAGTACCCAAGGGTGAGTTTTGGATGCTCTTGGGTACAAATGGCAGTGGGAAATCTACTTTACTGAGACTGCTGGCGGGGCTATTAGCTCCTGAGTCTGGGGAAATTCGGGTTTTGCAACCCGTTGGCTTTGTCTTCCAAAATCCGGATCATCAACTGGTGATGCCAACGGTTGGTGCTGATGTGGCTTTTGGATTGGTGGAAGAAAAGTTGCCACCTGCTGCTACCAGAGCAAGAGTCGAGGAGGCGTTAGGGGCGGTGAATTTGCTTACATTGCAACGACGACCTATTTATGCACTCTCTGGGGGACAGAAACAGCGCGTCGCGATCGCAGGTGCGATCGCCCGTCGCTGTGAAGTCTTATTATTAGATGAACCCACTGCCTTACTAGATCCAGATAGCCAGTTGGATTTAGTTGCTGGTGTCCGCCGCCTTGTCAAAAGTCGAGGTATTACAGCCCTTTGGGTGACACATCGATTAGATGAGCTAAATTACTGTGACGGCGCTTTCTTGCTAGAAAAAGGCTCTTTGGTTGATAGTGGTGAAGCCGAACGTCTCAAACAACGTCTGATGGAGGTACACAGCGAAGCCTCTTAATTCAGTGCTGTTAGCGATAGCGGGGCGTTTAGCCCGTGCTGAGTAATGAGTGCTGAGTAAATAAGTCAAATTCATTGTACTTAGCACTCCTGAATACTACTAAAAAAGAACTGTAACGCGCCTTTTAAATAAAGGCGCGTTTTAAGTTGGTGCGTCTATCTGAGGTTTGAGTTTTGTGAGGTTGCCGTATTTTTTATTCTGTGTAGCATAGTGTTACAGACTATGCATCAATTATTATAAAACTTATGAATGAATTTTGTTAACTCTAGAAAATTGTGATTAAAAACCATGCCCCGTTCCTTACTCCAAGCCGTTTTGTTAGTGGACGGCTACAATATCATAGGCGCTTGGCCTTGCCTTAAAAAAACGCGTGATAGCGTTGGATTAGAGGCTGCACGGGGCGAACTTGTGGAAGCGATGACTGGTTATAGTGCGTTTCAAGGTTACACAACTCAGATAGTTTTTGATGCTCAATATCAAAATAGCTCTAGTAATAAAGAAATTATTACTGAGCTTTTATCTGTTTATTACACTGATTTTGGGCAAACAGCAGATACTTATATCGAAAAATCCTGCGCTTCTTTTCGCCACCAAATAGCCCAATCTTTGATTTCTCGTGTGATTGTTGCTACATCAGATCGGGCACAGCAGTTGATGATCCAAGGGTATGGGGCTGAATGGTTGTCAGCACAGCAACTCTGTGGAGAAGTGGAAACCACCGTTTGCCGGATGCGACAAAAGTATCATACGCGCAAACAATCTAAGAGTAGATTTTTAGCTAATGCCATTGACGCTAAGGCGCGGCAGCGTCTGGCTGAATTACGAATGGGATTACAGTAGATATTTAGTATCTCAGAGTCTCTGCTTAAGTTCCTGAATCGATTTTGGCTGCAAAATTTCTCTAAATTAACTATCTAAAAAAAATATTGGCGAAAGTACTTGCCAAATACTATTTTTAGCCCTACTATTATAAATCGTGAGTGGTCCTCAGTAGCTCAGTGGTAGAGCGATCGACTGTTAATCGATTGGTCGCTGGTTCGAATCCAGCCTGGGGAGTTTATCAATTTTGGATTTTAAATTTTGGATTCTAGATTATCCATCAGAGACTTATGGTCGCTTGACTCGGCTGTGACGTTTCTGAATCATGGGTCTTTTGGTGCTTGTCCTAAACAAGTGCTGGAGTTTCAACAACGTTTGCGATCGCAACTCGAACATGAACCCTTACGCTTTTTTGGTAGGGAATGGGAACCCCTGCTAGACGATGCCAGAAGTAAGCTGGCGGCGTTTGTGGGTGCTGATGTGCAGGATTTGGTATTTGTCCCCAATGCGACGACTGGCGTTAATTCGGTGTTAAGGTCGCTGACATTTTCACCAGAGGACGAAATACTTACAACCAACCATGAATATAATGCTTGCCGTAATGCACTTGATTTTATTGCCAGTCGCACTGGTGCACGGGTGGTAGTGGCAAAACTTCCTTTCCCCATTAACTCGCCACAGCAAGTAATCGCAGCAGTAATTGAGCGAGTTTCACCAAAAACACGATTAGCACTTTTGGATCATGTTACCAGCCAGACAGGGCTAATTTTCCCGATTCAAGAGTTGGCAAAGGAGTTGCAACAACGGGGTGTAGATACATTGGTCGATGGGGCACATGCGCCTGGAATGATTTCTCTCGATTTGCGAGAAATTGGCGCAACTTATTACAGTGGAAATTGTCATAAATGGCTGTGTGCGCCTAAAGGGGCAGCATTTTTGTATGTGCGACGAGATAAACAGTCAGAAATTCGTCCTCTGACAATTAGCCACGGCACAAATTCGCCACGCACTGATAAAAGCCGCTTTCAGTTGGAATTTGACTGGACAGGTACAGACGATCCTACAGCTTATATGTGTGTACCGGAAGCGATCGCTTTTATGGGTTCGTTGCTACCTGGCGGGTGGACAGAATTGAGACAGCAAAATCATCAGCTAGTGTTGCAAGGAAGACGGCTACTTTGTGAAGCGCTGGAGATGCAGCCGCCTTGTCCAGAGGAGATGATTGGTTCAATGGCGGTTGTGCCAATGCCAGCGATTTTGGAAAACCGCGATTTCATGTCTATACATGATGAGTTGTTTGATAAGTTTGGTATTCAAGTGCAGGTGATGCCGTGGCAGGAAAAACCTCGGTTGTTGGTAAGGATTTCGGCGCAGATTTACAATACTTTAGAGCAGTATGAGTATTTGGCAAAGGTATTAAAGGGATTGTGCTGTTAATCTAGTTTAGGAAACTGGCGATCGCATCAAGGGTATGTTTTGCACTTGTAGCAGTAAATATTGGGTGATTTGCCAAATAGATATTTTCTCAGATACCACGTTTAAGGCAAGAGACGCGGTGAATCGGCTAAGGCAAGAGACGCGATGAATCGCCGTCTCTACAAATTGGTACGGTGATTTATCGCGTCTTGGCGATCTGCAAAGAGATTATGGGGCTAGTGCTATTCTTTTAGGTGATTGCACTTAAATTGCTGAAACTAGGATAACGCTTTACATGACTTCTGGAGCGCTGCCTTCTAATCCTTTTGTGGCTGCGGGGATGATTGAAGATCCCAGGCTGTTTGTCGGTCGTAAAGATGAATTACACGCGATCGCATCTCGGATGAAGGGCGATCAGCCTACAAGTATAAATATAGTTGGTGAGAAGCACATTGGTAAATCTTCGTTGCTGCATTATTTCGTTCTGACTTGGCAACAGCGAGTATTAAACAACAGCAGTAGTTATGTGGTAATTTACCTACCGTTACGGGGTGTAGATTGCCAAACTGAAACGGGTTTCTATGACGCTGTAGCTGAAGGTTTACTGAGTCATGTTCAGGGATGGCAACAACGCAGTCTGCAAAATTGTTGGAAGACTAAACCGCTTAATCGTCAAGCATTTTCAGATGCGGTTAAGCAATGGAAACAGCAAGGAAAGTTACCCGTTCTCTGTCTGGATGATTTTGAAAGCCTTTTGAAATATGACCGTGAATTCGATAATGGATTTTATGACAATTTGCGATCGCTGATGGATAGCAACGCCTTGATGCTAGTGGTGGCTTCGCGTAAACGACTGGATGTTTATGCTAACGAGCATCGGTTTGTCTCTAGTTTTTTCAATATTGGTCACACTATTCCTTTGAAAGAACTAACTACAGATGAGGCGATTGAACTGTCGCGTTTACCAACTCGGTCTACAAATGGTGCAGCTTTGAGTGTAGATGAACAGAATCATGCCCAGCAATGGGGCGATCGTCATCCTTACAAGTTGCAATTGGCTGGTTACTATTTGTGGGCAGCACGTCAACAAGGCAAGGCAATCAAGTGGGCGAAACAGCAGTTTGAACAACAGCTTACTAAAGCTAGATCGGCATCCAACGGACAGCAATGGCAATTATGGCTGCGTTGGTTAGTTTGGGATTTACCAGTACGTCTAGGTAAGATATCCCAATTCATTGGTGTAACTGTAGGTGATATTGGCAACTGGATTACTGGGTTAGTCATGCTGCTTTTACCAGTATTGGTTTTAGTGGGTGTGGTGGACTGGAATGAAGTTTGGGATTATGTGCGCGACAAGCTGGAGATAAAGTAGCAATGAGTAACAAATCCCCAACATCAGGCTTTTGGAATTATGTGGCTGAATGTGTGCGCCTCTTGTATTGGATTTACTTCAAGCCTTTTACCTTTAAAAGCTGGCTGCGCGATATTCATCCAGAACTTAAGCCGACAGATAACCCCTTTGATAAACGGGCTGAGTTTGGTACTAACCCCCGCCTGCGTCGCTATGCTGGGCAAATTTGGTGGCTAACTGCTGTAATCCCAATGGTTGCCGTATTGCTGGTAGCACCAGTTTACACTCTATTATTTTGCCTCTGCCTTTCATGGATGTGATGCTTGTAGAAGCTTATGGAAAGAACCCAGATGCTGCCCGTGAGACTATTAATTATCTAATTACATCCACCAATCAGCAAAAAGTTGCAGCACAGGCAACTTCTGGTATTGCTGTAGATATTCTCAATCGTTGTCAGTGGTTGAGCGATATTGTGGATATTGCCAACCAACTAGCATGGATTCCCTCACCACCACCAAAGGAACTTGGCATTGTCCTACCCCAATTTTTAGAAATCAGCCAAAATGTACGGGCATCAGAGGAAGCAACTTCACATTATCGTAAATATGAGTTACTGAACATTCCCATCAACGCATTACGCCAACTGGGGCAAAGTCTAGCTTTGACAAAAGATGCTCGTGTTGCTATCTCTTTTGGCAACACTGCACAAAGCTGGCTAACTATACTAGAAACGGCGCAGGGCACTTTAAACGAACAGGCACAGCAATCAAAAGAAATTCGGCAAGTTTATATTGCTGGTAACTCGCTAGACCCGGAAACAGCAAAGAATCGTTTTAAAGGGCGAATTGGCATATTTCGGGAAATCGAATCTTTGGCGCTTTCTGAGCAACCGCCAGTGTTGTTACTCTATGGTGGGCGGAGAACAGGGAAAACTTCAGCGCTGAAATATCTCCCTTATAGAATACAAGCAAATATTGTACCTTTGCTGGTAGATTTACAAGGAGCAGCATCAGCCACAACATTAAAAGGATTAGCTGAAAATTTAGCTCAACAAATTATCGAAGCTGCACGGCGATTACCCCGCAAAGTATTCTTGCCTAATCCAGATGCCAATAAACTAGCTGAAGATCCATTTCCCGCGCTGCAAACTTGGTTAGCAGAAATAGAACGCAAAAACTCTGGCAAGCAATTTCTCCTCTGTTTAGATGAATATGAACGCCTGGGTGAGGTAGTGGAAGCAACAAGCAGCCGTGCGCCGCTCAATTTTATTCGTAACCTGCTGCAACACCAACGCAAGTGGATTTTACTTTTTAGTGGTTCACAGGAGTTATCTGAACTTGATGATTACTGGAGTGACTATCTAATTAACACCCGTGCTTTGCGAATGACTTACCTGCACGAGTCAGAAGCCCGCGATTTGATTCAACAGCCAGTAGAGAATTTCAGCAATATCTATGAACCAACTGCTGTAGATGAAATTATCCAAGTTACTCGCTGTCAACCTTATCTCGTTCAGTTGGTGTGTTATGAGGTGGTGGAGTTGCTAAACCGCGATATCAGAAGAAACAGGCGAGAAGCAGATACAGCAAAAGCTACTGCACAGGATGTTAAAGAAGTTATATCGGTTGTGCTGGAGCGAGGCGATCAGTATTTTCGGGAATTATGGAAGAGTTTAACAGATAGCGATCGCTCTCTCCTGCGCCGGATAATCTACGGGGAAACTCCCACACCGCAAGACAAAGGCGTTGTCCGTAAACTAACGCGAAAAGAAATCTTGACTCAAGAAGGCAATGCTTTCCAAGTGCCTTTGGTGCAAAAGTATATAGAACAGTTGCTAGAGAGCCAGTCCAGTAGAAGGCATTGACAAATTAAGCAGATTGTGAGCTAGT
>NZ_JAYGHD010000144.1:0-9405 GCF_034932245.1 Nostoc sp. UHCC 0251 | reverse complement strand
ACGTCCGGTTTTGAAGACGAGCGGTTCTCGTGAGGGAATCGCTTAGTTCAACGAATTTTCACGTCTTATCGCTAAATGTGCTGACAGAGTTGTTGCAATTGACTTATCCCCAAATATGATAGAAGTTGCCAAGCAACGTTCAAGACAGTATACAAATATTGATTTTCAAGTTGCTGATATATTGCAGTGGAAGTTTCCAATTGAGCAATTTGATGCAATTGTTTCTATAGCTACAGTTCATCATTTACCAATAGAAAAGTTGCTGCCCAATATGAAAGCTGCTTTGAAACCTGGCGGCAGTCTAGTGATTTTAGATTTATTAGAGCATGAGAATGTGCAAGAAATATTGAGCGATTTTGTTGCTGTTCCTCTAAATTGGTTGCTTCAAACGATCAACAATAGGCGTATTCAGCCGTCATCAGAAGCAGCAGAAGCAATGAGAGAGCATCTTCGCATAGACAAGTACTTAACCTTATCGCAAGTACGACGAATTTATACAAGCTTCTTGGGTAAAGCGAAAGTTAGAAAGCACTTATTCTGGCGTTATTCTGTAGTTTGGAAGAAAGGTAATCTTCGTCAGCTAAGTCCAGCCATTATGTAGTTTTTGAATACCGGATACAATGTTAGTCACTGTTTCACTATATGCAATCAATTAACCTAGAAATAACGCTCTTATATACTGGATAAAATCATGGTTCAGCAAGTTCTAATCAATGATGATGATTACTATGTGCCAGATGCTAACCAGCTAGTCACTGAAGATGACACTTTAGATAATTTTGCTACTTCAAAACAGAAGCGCCTTTTAATTGGCTCTCTTTACAGTTCTATACAGCAGCAGACTTTTTTTGCAGCAGCTAATGTTGGCATTTACCATACAGACGGTCAACCTGCAATTGTACCCGACGTTTTTCTTAGCTTAGATGTCCAAGTACCTGAAAATTGGTGGGAGAAACAAAATCGTTGCTATATGGTTTGGCGTTTTGGCAAACCTCCCGAAGTTGTACTCGAAATTGTCTCTAATAAAAAAGGTGATGAACTGGGCAAAAAACTGCAAATTTATGAACACATGCGGGCTAGTTACTACATCGTATATGACCCAAATCAGCAATTAGCAGAAAGAATTCTGCATGTTTATGAACTAAGGGGAACACGCTACTTTGAAACTTCAGAAACTTGGTTAGAACAAGTTGGTTTAGGTATAACTCTATGGGAAGGTAAATTTGAAGATAGACAGGATACTTGGTTACGCTGGTGCTACCAAGATGGTACTGTTTTACTAACTGGAGATGAACGCGCAGAACAGGAACGACAACGTGCCGAACAAGCTGAACAACGCACCCAAATTTTAGCAGAACGGCTACGAGCTATGGGCATCGATCCCGAAACTCTCTAGGACACTCATGTAAAAACGCGAAAATTCTGCGTCTTTACATGAGCAAAAAAATCTCACGAACTTTTGCAACTTATAAACTCATTTATCCGCTGCCAAGCCTTCTCTAATAAATCAGGATCATCTGCATCAAACCATTGAATTTTGGGATAGGCTCGAAACCAAGTGCGTTGTCGCTTGGCAAATTGTCGCGTATGCAAAATTGTTAATTCTTTCGCTTTATCTAAGGAAATATTCCCAGCCAAATATTGCTTAATTTCTTGATAACCCAAAGTATTCAACAAAGACAAATCAGCGCCATATTTTTGACAAAGATACTCCACCTCAGCAACCAAACCATTTACTATCATTTGCTCTGTACGCTGTTTAATTCGAGCATCCAACTTTTCAACATCGCAATCTAAGCCAATTTGCAAAATTGGATAGTTCGGTGGATTCTCCCCTTGCTGTTCTGAAATTGGATATCCAGTAACATAATATACCTCTAATGCTCTTAAAGTTCGCACTAAATCATTGCCATGAATCTTTTGTGCTGCAACGGGGTCAACTTGTTGTAACATGGCGTAGAGTTGTGGTTGACCGAGAGATTCAAGTTGCGATCGCAATTCTGTTTGTGGTGCAACTCTCGGAATTTTCATCCCTTGGACAATGGAACGAATATATAAACCAGTACCACCAACTAGAAACAGTGGTGTAACACCAACAGAAGCAATTAAGGCTTGTGTTTGTTCCTGGTAGTCTGCTACTGTCATCATGTCTGTTGGATCGCAGATATCTATTAAATAGTGTGACACCAATTTTTGTTCAGCCACAGTTGGTTTCGCCGTCCCAATATCAAACTCACGGTAAACTTGACGAGAATCAGCACTGAGAATTACAGAACCCAACCGCATCGCCAAAGCCAAAGCTAAACCAGATTTACCCGTTGCCGTCGCCCCACAAATCACAATTAATTTAGTCATTAGTCATTGGTCATTTGTCATTTGTAATTGGTCAAGATTTAGAAATTCTTCCCCTGCTTCCCCTGCCTCCCCTGCTCCCTCTGCTCCTCTGCCCCTCTTATACGGTACTGCAACCCCAGTATAAACTTCTCTTGAAAATGCCCTACAGACGCCAGCAAGGCTTTTGTGTTACAATTTTGGAGTGTTTTTACTTTTATTTGCCTTTAGGCGATTTCAACCCCACGCATCAGGAGAGTTTACATGACGAGCAGTTACAGTGCCGATCAGATTCAAGTTCTGGAAGGTCTGGAAGCCGTCCGCAAAAGACCAGGAATGTACATCGGTACCACTGGGCCGCGAGGACTCCACCATTTAGTTTACGAGGTGGTGGACAATTCAATCGATGAGGCATTGGCGGGTCATTGCACTCATATAGAGGTGGATATCAACGCTGATGGTTCGGTGACTGTAACAGATGATGGTCGCGGTATTCCCGTCGATACTCACTCGCGCACCGGAAAATCGGCTTTGGAAACTGTAATGACGGTACTACACGCCGGTGGTAAGTTTGGCGGCGGTGGTTACAAAGTTTCTGGAGGATTGCACGGGGTTGGTATTTCTGTTGTTAATGCCCTCTCTGAGGTTGTAGAAGTTACAGTTTGGCGAGATAAAAAGGTTCATCTCCAACGCTATGAACGCGGTATCCCAGTTAGTGAACTGCAAGTAAAGCCATACAAAGAAGCTAGAACTGGAACTTCTGTCACCTTTAAGCCAGATACCCAAATCTTTACAACTAGCATTGAGTTTGATTACATTACTTTATCAGGTCGCCTACGGGAATTGGCGTATCTGAATGCGGGTGTCAAAATTACCTTTACTGACCACCGTCTAGAACTACTAAAAAGCGATACACCAAAAGTAGAATCCTACAATTACAAGGGTGGTATTAAAGAATATATCGCTTACATGAACCGCGAGAAGCAGCCGCTACATGAAGAAATTATCTATGTGCAGGGGGAACGCAACAATGTACAAGTGGAAGTTTCATTGCAATGGTGTACTGATGCTTACACGGATAATGTTCTAGGTTTTGCTAACAATATTCGTACCGTGGATGGTGGTACGCACTTAGAAGGGTTAAAGGCAGTTCTAACTCGGACATTAAATGCGATCGCTCGTAAGCGCAATAAAATTAAAGAGAATGAACCTAACCTCAGTGGCGAACACGTCCGTGAAGGTTTGACAGCCGTAATTTCCGTTAAAGTTCCAGATCCAGAATTTGAAGGACAAACCAAAACCAAACTCGGTAACACCGAAGTGCGGGGAATTGTTGATTCTTTGGTAGGAGAAGTCCTCACCGAGTACCTAGAATTTCATCCTGCCATAGCAGACTCAATTTTAGATAAAGCTATCCAAGCTTTCAAAGCCGCAGAAGCAGCCCGTCATGCACGGGAATTAGTTCGTCGCAAATCTGTACTCGAATCTTCGCCATTACCTGGTAAATTGGCCGATTGTAGTTCTCGTGACCCTAGCGAATCTGAGATATTCATCGTGGAAGGGGACTCAGCAGGTGGAAGTGCCAAACAAGGACGCGATCGCCGCACTCAAGCTATCTTGCCTCTACGTGGTAAAATTCTCAACATTGAAAAAACCGACGACGCTAAAATTTATAAAAATAACGAAGTTCAAGCGTTAATTACAGCCCTCGGTTTAGGTGTCAAAGGTGATGAATTCGATTCCACTCAACTGCGTTATCACCGCATAGTCATCATGACGGATGCTGACGTAGATGGAGCGCACATCCGAACTTTGTTGTTAACATTCTTCTATCGATATCAGCGAGCGCTCATCGAACAAGGCTTTATTTATATTGCTTGTCCCCCACTGTTTAAAGTAGAACGGGGACGTAATCATGAGTACTGCTATAGCGATCGCGAAAAAAATCAAGCGATCGCCAAATTTCCTGCTAACGCCAACTATACCATCCAACGCTTCAAAGGTTTGGGTGAAATGATGCCACAACAACTCTGGGACACCACCATGAACCCAGAAACTCGTAAAATGAAGCAAGTCGAAATTGAGGATGCCGCAGAAGCCGATCGCATCTTTACAATTTTAATGGGCGATCGGGTCGCACCCAGACGAGAATTTATCGAAACCTATGGTTCTAAACTCAACTTCACCGATCTAGACATTTAATAGTAGCAGTCCTAAATCATTAGCAAAAAACAAGATCCCCGAATTCTTTGAGAATTCGGGGATCTTTGGCTTTGAAGTCTTGATTGACATTCTTACTTAGAACAGACCTTTGGTAAAGACTTTAATATCCAAAATTACTATAAAAAGTACCTCTTTTGCCTGATGACGCGCCTTATTAAATATATAAGTTTTTGTATTAGCATTTTCTATAACTACAAACTATGCCGTTAGATGAGTGACTATATCCATAAATTCGTTAAGTATTGTTAATAATCCTCTATTTAACTGAATTCTAAACAAAGCGATGAAAGCGAGCAAAGGCATACTAGAAAAAACATTGTTCAATATTATTGGCATAAGTAGCTTGATTGCTCTATCTGCCTGCGCCCAGCCTGTTGAAACTCCTACTGTAACTGTCCCTCCCGTCACGCCAACTCCCGTAACAACTGTTCCTCCCGTTACGCCATCTCCTACTGGCACAACTGTCACCGAAAATTTAGCAGAACTGGCAAAGTCAGCAGCTAGTCAAGGACAGTTTAAAACTCTAACCCAAGCAGTGCAAGCTGCTGGCTTAACTGAACAATTGACAGCACCAGGCCCTTACACAGTATTTGCACCTACTGACGCCGCTTTCTCTGCTTTACCAAAAGCTACTTTAGATCAACTCTTACAGCCAGCAAACAAACAACAATTAGTCAGGCTTCTGGCATACCATACTATACCTGGGGGAATTACCTCCCAGCAATTGACGTCTGGACAAGTTAAAACAGTTGAAGGTAGTACCGTTAAAATTACGGTTGATCGTGCCAGTAACTCAGTTACAGTCAACAATGCAAAAGTAACTCAGCCAGACATCCCAGCTAGCAACGGCATTGTTCATGTAGTTGACCAGGTACTTCTACCACCTAATTTTCCTGCAAGTCTAAACACCACCCCAACACCACGGTAGTTAAAGCATTGCTCATAGTTTCCAGTTTCGTTAGGGGTAGGTTTGAAAGCCACCCTGACTTTGAACTAGACACTAACAATCAATTAAAAATTTAGGTTGACTTGTCACTTGTGTTACAAGTCAGCACTACATAACTACAACAATTTTAAATTTCTTAGTTAGCAACTAATCATATGATTTGCTTCTTGTCAAGATTTTACAAAGATTGAATCTTCGAGTGTTAACAAAACTACCAACTTTATTGGAAATTTAGTCCAGATAATATTTTTTTCTCTGATTTGCGGATTAATTTCGCCCACCAGCTAGAAATACATTTGTTATGCTTTAAGAAAATAACTGAATATCATCTATCAAACAGCAATTAATAAGTATTTTGAGGATTTCTCATCATAGGATGACAAAGTTTTACTGAAATAAAAGTATTGAACTTTACAATTGTATACGCAAAAAGCTTTGTAACCAATTCGTAAAGTAATTTTCTGGTTTCTGTGTGTTCGGGGTGATGGCTGTTGTAAGTACCTACCATAAGCCTGAAAACTTGTTAATATCTTCATGTGGTGCCGTGGCGATCGCTATTGTATCGTATGTATCTAATGTACTTTTGTCTAAGATAGGAGTATATTGGCGAATTCGCAGGACAAATCATTTTTGAATTGATTAAAATATCCTTGTATACAATAAGAAAAGTTTGTCAAGTTTCATAGGGCTGAAATCGCCACAGTGCGCTAACGTGTGAATAAGACCAAATTAGTTAAACCTAAATTGACCTCCTAATCAGGTCGATACTGCCACAGCCTCAACTCCTCAGTTAAGGTAATGAGTACACAGAAGGTTAACTACTTGAAGGCAAGCACCATCACACTTGTTGTATTTACCCAAGGTCAAGACCCGCTTTAATCTAAGGAATGCGTAATTTATGAAGGAAATGTAAAAATGGGTAGATTAAGGCCAATAGTCTGAGTTAACATAAAATGCACTCTTTGTAAGTAAGTAATGTTGTGTAAAATACATGAAATTCGGCAAAAGCATTCCTAATGTAATCAGAGCATCAGTGCTATTCCGAAAAGTAGAGAAAATTTTTCAGGGTATAACTCCCGTTTTTAATGTCTTTTTGGTGAAAGTAGCTAACAGTTGCTTAATGAATTCATGATTAATACACAAAAAGAGTGCAATTTCTGTGAAACAGGCTACAATCGGAAGAGTCTTTATAGGAAAATCTGCCAACAGTATGAATTCATTTCTATAAGAGTGGCAAATTTTTTGATAAAGGTGAGTATTTTTTTTGACCAGTTAGTTGAAAGCAGTATGTGATAGCAACACATATAACATTTACTAAAGTGAGCAAGTCATCTTTAGTAGTTGCTTAAACTAAACTAAAAAACCTCCAATCGGAGGTGCAAAACGTCCGAAAATATCTCTGGCAAATCTGCTAAAAAGTTTATTTTCGGTTGACGAATAGCTCGTTTATAAAGAGCAGTAACACATCTTGAGTAATTGATTCTGCAAGGAGCATGAGGAACGCGGCATGAACCAGGCTAACAACGTACTCGAAAGCATATATCAGCCTGACCTAGAAATAATGAATCAGCCTGAGCTCGAGTTAGAAGAACTCTTAATAGACGATGAAGAGGACTTGCTGATCATCGATGAAGGTGACGAGGAATTTTTAGAGCCTCAGACTGATGAGGACGACGCAAAGTCTGGAAAAGCCGCTAAATCGCGTCGTCGGACACAAAGCAAGAAAAAGCATTACACCGAAGATTCAATTCGGCTTTACTTGCAAGAAATTGGTAGAATTCGTCTTTTGCGGGCAGACGAAGAAATTGAATTGGCGCGGAAAATAGCCGATTTGCTGGAATTAGAGAGGGTACGCGAAAGACTCTGTGAGCAGTTGGATCGCGATCCTCGAGATAGTGAATGGGCAGAAGCAGTACAACTACCACTACCAGCTTTTCGTTATCGCCTCCATGTTGGTCGCAGAGCGAAAGACAAGATGGTGCAATCTAACCTCCGTCTTGTGGTTTCAATTGCTAAGAAGTACATGAATCGTGGTTTGTCGTTCCAGGACTTAATTCAGGAAGGCAGTCTCGGTTTGATTCGTGCCGCTGAAAAGTTTGACCACGAAAAAGGTTATAAGTTCTCTACATACGCTACATGGTGGATTCGTCAAGCAATTACCCGCGCGATCGCAGATCAATCGCGTACTATTCGTCTTCCAGTTCACCTCTACGAAACCATTTCTCGAATTAAGAAAACTACCAAGTTGCTATCTCAAGAAATGGGTCGTAAACCCACTGAAGAAGAAATCGCCACTCGCATGGAAATGACTATTGAGAAGTTGCGGTTTATTGCTAAATCTGCCCAGTTACCCATCTCGCTAGAAACGCCCATTGGTAAAGAAGAAGATTCTCGATTGGGTGATTTTATTGAATCCGATGGTGAGACACCAGAAGACCAAGTTTCCAAAAATCTTCTGCGCGAAGACCTTGAAAAAGTCCTCGACAGTCTTAGCCCACGCGAACGCGATGTTCTCAGACTGCGTTACGGCTTGGATGATGGTCGGATGAAAACCCTTGAGGAAATCGGACAGATTTTCAACGTTACCCGCGAACGGATTCGTCAAATTGAGGCAAAAGCACTCCGCAAATTACGCCATCCAAATCGCAACAGCGTTCTCAAGGAATATATTCGGTAATTAATTGTCGTTGACTACTGACAATTAACATCTGACAAAAAGTAAACAATTAAAAACCTGGTAGTGAATTATCACTCCAGGTTTTTTAATTTATTAACAAGTTTGTGTCCTAATTACTTATAGAATGCCCCAAAAATGTAAGAAGCCTTGGCCAGAAAAAAGTTCAATTAATACGGCTGCTAAAAAGCCAATCATTGCCAAGCGACCGTTCCAAATTTCTGCTTGAGGAGTAAAACCCCAGCGCCAAGCGTTGCGATCTTCAATTACGGGGGTGGTAACTTTTGCGGTAGTTGCGTTAGTCATGGTTGGCACTCCAAACTGGATTTACGAAGGATTGTTGCCTTATGTAAACTAATATAACAATTTTTCTTGTGAATGCAACCTTAATTTATATTTTTATTTCTAAAACTTGACTTAAATAGCACAAACTGATAAGAGAAATAAACACATCTATCTTCAGGTAGAATTGCTAAAATTGTCTCATATTTTGCAATTTCAGCATTGCTATACACATCATCAGCCATAAAAACCCAACTCCATAACCTGCAATCACATCTGTAGGCCAATGCACTCCTAAATACAGCCGACTGATACCAATAGCAGCAATTACCACCCCCGCCATACTATAAATAAACTGAGAAAATTTAGGATAGTGAGTTGCCAACAAGTAAGCTAGAAAGCCGTATAGCACCAGAGAACCTAAGGCATGACCACTAGGAAAACTAAAAGATTTTTCAGTAATCAACCGATCCCAAAGTTCGGGGCGGGGTTTGCTAAATAACAGCTTTAGTCCTGTATTGAGGATAAAAGCTCCCAGACAGGCGATCGCAAATATTTTGGCTTCTTGTCGGTAACGTCGCCACGAGAGTATGGCCAGACTAAGTGTGACGACAACTACGATAAAACTGGGATTGCCAAGGTTCGTAATTGTCAGCATCAGATTATCTAGACTGGGATTAGAAAACTGATGCAGCCACAACAGAAAATGTGTATCAAATGCAAAAGCTTCTCGCTCTAAAACTTCTTCAAAAAGCTCTGCCAAAAGAAAAAGTATCAGCAGACAGCTAGCCAGTCCAACGATACCAATTGTAGTGAGCAAAGGAGCCAGACGAGGATGTATGTGTTGCAACCAAAAAGTTAAAATTTTTCGGAGCATAGGCGAATATTGACATTAGGGATTTCCAGAAATTAAATTATTCAATTTTGGGAGCGAAGATGATCGTTAGAT